>NZ_CP007032.1:3000000-3176073 GCF_000231405.2 Desulfitobacterium metallireducens DSM 15288
ATCTTGGGCAGATCCTCAGCCGTATTCCATGGCCTCACATGGATAGTCGTTTCACCTAAAACAAAGTCTGAATTACCCATTTCCAAAAAGCCCCTATGAGCCACCACTCCCACTTTAGATGCACCACCAGCTATCAGTCGCTGCACCGCTTCTAGGATCTCAGTAATGGTCATGGTAAGCCCCACCACTGGCTTGTCGGTATGTTCCCGTAACAAATCAACCATAAGGCCCCTGCTAATCATGACATCCACTTGTGGGTTGGCTCTAACCACCTCTGGGCCTTTATCAAAGCTTACTACTTCAATGGGAAAAGATAAATGGAGCTCGCGCATCACCTGTTCCGCGACCTGAGCCATACCTTGCGTCAATGCTGCAAAAAAAATGGATTCCATTATTCTACACCTCCCATGATACTATGCTCCGTGCAATTTCTATATTAATCTTAATATTTCGGCAAGTAATAACAATATTCCTTCAAATTTCCCCCAAGAGCTTATTATTTCGTAGTCACTTGTTCCAGATTTTCATATTTATATCATTAATCCCAAAAAAGCCATCACAATATATGCTGGATGGCTTTCTTGGATCATAACAATTAAGCTAGGTCCCTAATGTTTCCACGATTCTTAGGGCTTAAGCCACTCGATGGCCTTTGGAGAACAGACATCAACACATTTTAAACAAGTTAGGCAGTTTTTATCAATGGTTCCGCCTTTTCGACCAATCGCGCCTTCTAATACTTCCGGTTGAGGACACACCGTTGTGCACGCTTTACAATCAGTGCATTTTGTTGTGACTTTCAATTGTGGTTTACCTAGAGCTACCCCAATTGCTCCCCAAGGGCAAACATAATTACACCATGTTCGGCCACCTTTCCAGAAACCCAAGATAAAAATAAGAGGGAAAGCTATCACAAAAGGACAAATAATCCATAGGACCCAAAACTTTGAGAAGGCGGCTGCCCAATACGTCTGAGTCATGGATTCCGGAAGCCCCATTTTCCAGGGACTGAATGTCGTGAGAAAAATACCTACAAAAAGTAATAAAAATACTTTACGCAAATGACGACTCTTAAGAATTTTTCCCGCTCGATTGACAGGATTAATTCCATCCGTAATAAAACTGGTAGGACAATACTGCCCGCAATAATGCCGTCCAAACTTAGCTGGCAAAATAAACGCTCCTACCACCCCTAAGACAGGTATGAAGTACCATTCAATCGGTGCTTTATACCAGGGATTTCCGATTAAGGATAAGAGCATGAGAATGAACAAAACGAGAAAAAGAAAAAACGAGGTTCGTTGATTGCGTCGCCGAATATCAGAAAACTTTATTTTAGACATCTCTTAATATCCTCCCTATAATTGCTGAATGATTATATTTCTATCCTTTACTTAGCGATACTTCGCCAAGCCAATGTAAATGTTTTGTCAACCACCTCCGGGAGGGGCTCTTTCAGGACTCCCCTTAATTTAAGTTCAACGACTTTTAAAATCCCCCCCATAAACACTCCGGCCAAGAGTAAGGGCTGGCCCGGGATAACATCGCCGGAGGCTATTCCATCTTCGATCCATTCTTCAACGGCTTGAAAGGGTTCAGAAAGGCAAATAGGGACTTGTTCTGGAAAAATCTCATTGTGACGCACAAAAAGCATGTATTCCATCTGAATAGGACTATCCTCGCATAATGTATAAATAAACTGTACCATTGCATAGAGTTTATTCTTAACATCAGTTAAAGGATCTGTGCAGGAGTGCATCTCCCTTGTAAAAGATTGCAGAGTTTCTTCATAAAGAGCCTTTGCTAGATCCTGTTTATTCGAAAAATGATGATAGATCGAGCCAATGCTTATTTTTGAATCGCGTACAATATCCGGGATGACCGTATTAAAATATCCCCGCTCAACAAAAAGGCGCTGTGCCGAATCCATAATCTTTTGACGCGTGTCTTCAGGCTTTAAGCGAGCCATTAAAATTCCCCTTTCAACTAGAATGAATGTTCATTCTAATAATAAATTATTTTATTCCCATGTTCAAGAGCTTATTTATCCTTAATTCGGTATAATTTTTGCTCTGTATAATTGAGTGAGTTGCATATAGACCCCCCGTTTTATTTTAAGACAATAAAGATGGGACTGATGCAAACGAACATGAAGTTCGTTTGCATCAGCCCCTGGGCCTTGTTCTGTAATTTAATTCTAGCTAGATTTCAACATTCTTATTCAAGTAGGCTGCAGTATAAATTTGTTTGATATCCTCTACGACAGGTATGCGTGGATTCGTTCCAGTACATGGGTCACCTAAGGCGTTTCGGGATGTTTCGTCAAGAACAGCAAAGAATTCATCCTCTGGAATATCAGTCTCATTCAAGGCGACAGGCATTCCTACACGACGATTTAAATCTTTGATGAACTCGACCAGTTTTTCTACAGCTTCACCAGAGTCTGGCTTATTAATCCCAAGTACACGAGCGATATCAGCATATCGTTCAAGAGCGTTCTTGGCGTTGTACTGAATTACATAAGGAAGTAGTGTTGCATTCGCTTCACCATGCGGAATATGGAATTGGGCGCCGATTTTATGAGCCATACTATGAACAACGCCTAATAGTGCATTAGTAAAGGCCATACCGGCTAGACACTGAGCATAGTGCATTTTAGCCCGGGCCTCTTTATCCTCTCCATTATCAAAGGCTTTTGGCAAATAGGTACAGATTGTCCGAATCGCTTCTAGCGCCAAAGGATCCGTATAGATACTATTGGCTGTAGATACATAAGCTTCAATCGCGTGCGTTAACGCATCCATCCCCGTATATGCAGTCACTCGGGAAGGCATTGTTACGGTGAGATCCGGATCAACAATTGCAACATCCGGAATAATTTCATAAGAAACCAAAGGATATTTTAATGAATTATGGGTATCGGTATCTGTAATAACAGTAAAGGCCGTCACTTCTGTCGCCGTTCCGCTGGTTGAAGGGATCGCAGCGAACCTTGCCTTTTTGCGCAGTTGGGGAATACTAAACGGCTCGATGATTTCAGAGAAAGTCAATTCAGGATGTTCATAGAAAACCCACATTGCTTTGGCCGCGTCAATAGCAGAGCCGCCTCCAATAGCAACAATCCAGTCAGGACAGAATTCCTGCATAGCTTTTGCCCCTAAGAAAACCGTCTTAACTGAAGGATCCGGTTCAACACCGTCAAAGAGGGTGACTTTCATTCCTGCTTCTTTTAAAAGATCCGTAGCTTTGTCCAAAAAGCCAGATCGTTTCATAGAACTACCACCAGTCACAAGCATTGCTTTTTTGCCCTCTAACTGTGCGAGATAACTAATGGCTTCCTCACCGTAAACAATGTTCCCTGGAATGCGAAAAGCTTGCATCGTCTCCAACTCCTTTTAGAATCCTTTATTCGATTCGGTTTATTGAAAAGTAGCTTTGGCTGTTATGACTCTTTCTACAATTCTAATATAGCATCTCAATGGGCTCTTGCATAGTGAAAATAATCACGTTCACAAAGTTCTAATCTTGTTGCTTTTCACTTTTTTCTCCCTTTTTGAAATAATAATACAATTTAATTCACGGTGAAATTATATTAAGCAAAAAGTAACCTACTCATATAAAGCCCTCAGGAGAACTGGGGACCTATATATACCATTGTTCATCTTTTTCATCTCATGATACAATTTTAGTACTTGTATACGAAAGAGATGATGATAAATTGAACGCAAAAATTTCAGAGTTCCGTGACGGTATATTTGCACTTAGAACAAGAAGGTTTGGAACAGTTGCAGAATTGATGATTCAACATTTAATCAATGCTTCAAAAGGGAAGAATCAATTCCATGATCTTTATGATGAGGCTGAAGGAAAAAGAATTGAAGTTAAATTTTCGACTGTTATGAAGGCCAACGACGCTAAAATTAATGATAAAAACATAATTGAACAATGCGCTAAAGCGACGCTAGCCAAAAGAGCAATGAGAACGGATGAAATCAAGGAAAACGACTTCGATTGTAATATTCAACAAGTTAAAAGAAAAGAATTTGACCTGCTTTATTATGGCTTATTCTTCGCTGATAAAATTGCAATATTTAAGATCGACTCATCTGATATACTTAACTGCTTTGGCTACTCCGATTTCCAACATAAAGGTAACGAAGGTGAGGGTCAATTTCATCTAAACCCCTTATCGATTGATTATCATTTGAATAACCACTTTGTAGAATGGCTAAGCTACGAAGATTTATATAATCTATTTACTCCCTAAAAGAAATGGATTCGATTTGGATATCGATGTTTTGATAATTTGGTAATCTGATTCCGTTAGTCCAAATAACTTTGAGACTTCTGCATCAAGATCTTCGTATAGTTTACTCATTTCTGATGGATCTTTGATTTCTACCCATTCGTCAACTTTCCGGATAATTTGCGACTGCAATTCAGCGCTTACAACCGGTATGGGTAAGCTTTCGAGATGTGCCCGAAGAATTTTAACCGATTTGAACTTATTATTAAAGAAATATTGAATTGTACTGGAATTTAAAATTGCCAGGATGTACTTAATGCCTATTCCCGGTATTCTAGGGATGAGGATATTAGCACTATTTAACGTAAGCGTTTGATTATTATCATAGGCGAAAACTAAACGATTACAAATAAACCTATATATTAATTTTTCAGGAGCACGGTATAAATGGGTTGGAGCGACTTGTTGAAATCTTTCCGGTTCAAATCGGATGTAGTTGTTTGAAGGTACAAATTCATATTTAAAAATGTCGCTTCCTCTAAGAATTATTTCTGAACCTTCAGATTGAACCTTTGAAATATAGGTTGAATTGTCACCCGTTACAATTCCAAGTGCAAAATCAGCGTTATCCTTTAAGTAAGTAACCTGAACGGATGATTCTATCTTTTTAATGAGTTCCATTTCCTCATCTGTTAAATCGAAGTACCAGTTCGTCCGATCTAAATCCCTCGATCGCTTTATCGTAAACGTTCTTTGATCCGTAACAACTTCCATTCCTTCGATACTAAAACCCGAGGGGATTTTTTCAAATACAAGGGTCATCGCTGGACACTGCACTCCGTCAAATATATTTTCCCAGTATCGAATTCGTTTTATATAGCTACTACCCAATAAATAGTCACGTATGGGTTGGTGAATCTTTACATTGAGCAAGGATTGGGGCAAAACAAAGCATACAATACCGTTTTGAACTATCGTTTTTGAAGCATATTCTGTAAAAACACAAAAGGATTCCACTGTTTTAGCTTGGGATGCTTGATATCTTTCCTTTAATACCGTCTGCTCATCTTCGCTATAATTGAATCCCCATGGAGGATTACCTATAACAATATCGAAATCTAACGCCTCTTTGCCTATTAAAGCATCTTTACATTCAAAATTCTTATAAAGCAGCTCTATATTTTGGGTTCTACTGACGAGTGCCATATTTATTCTTGTTAGAGCGATACTCAGCGGACTAATATCAAAGCCATATATTCCCTCTAGATTTTGGATATATTTATGGGCATACATTAAAAAATTCCCTGTACCACAGCAAGGATCGAGTAGTTTTGTATTTTTATGGATCGATTTAAGATTATCGACAGCATCTTTGACAACCGTTAAAGGAGTATAGTAAACGCCATTTGATTTACGTTCTCCGAGACTTTGCAAAGACATATAAAGCAAGCCTAAAAAATCCTGATCTTCCAAAAAACTAATAGGGATACATAAAGCGGGTTCTAATTCTCGAATTTTAACTTCGAGCTGAGAAACATTTGATAAAACATCATCAATCAACGCAGAGTAATCACCAAAAACCACTTTGTCTGTAATGTACTGGTGCAGCAAACAATTAGAGGAATCACACTCAAATGGAACAAGTTCACGGCTCAATAGAAGTTTTAAGGCATACTCAGCTAAAATGATTCGTTCATAACCCTCCGGTAAATTAATAGTGTTTATCTGAGAGGTGATTTTGTCTACGGCATCTATCCCCTCTTTGCTTTGAATATATGTTTTAGGGATAAAGGCTCCCGAAACATAACTTTTGTTCCGACGACTTTTAAGCCTAGCCTCTTTTCCACTTTTTATATTATCTAATAATAATTCGATTTCATCCTTTGCGAAAAGTATTTCACGCCCAGCGGATTTTATAGGTTTGATTTTTTTGCCTTTAATCCAATTTCGTGCTGTAGCGGTTGATATTGATAATAACTTACTTACTTCTTCTAAGTTCATCAAATTATCCTTTGCCGAGAATAGCTCTAATTGCTTCAATTCTTTTTCCCCCGATTAAAGCTTTCTTTTTCTTGTGCCTTGCCTTAGTTAATATTAAACTGTCAATCCAGTCTTAGTCAACGTGATATCCTCTTCTCAGCGAAGGAAAGGCACTCTGTTAATATTGCGCTTAGTAAACAGGAATGGAACTCGGTGACTCCTGCACCCTTCTATAGTCGCCGATTAAAGCAATTATTCCACCAAAAAGGGAGGTCCACGAACCAATCACGATATAGGTAATAGGCACGAGAGTACCTTGCATCGGTTCATGACGCAAAACCTTTTGAGCACGCTGAATCAAACGTAGAGTAGTTGTGCTGGCTGCTATAAAGCCTGCAGCAACAAAAAATAGACGTCCTAAAAATGCCGTTACGTCAGGGTTTAAATTTGAATTACCTGGATTTCGTCTGAAATATGAAGACAACAAAATATCCTTTGCAGTAGTGGAGGCAACAATAAAAAGTATCAGTCCGATGATTGCCGTTAACGACCCGATTATCTCTAAATTTAATAAAGTTAAGGTCATCCGGTCATCTTGATTGAGCACAATTTATCACCCTAAACATTTTATTATATAATATGCTCGCCCCTACATTTTGGACGTACTTATAATTAAGAAAATATGACTCATTGAAAGCGTAACATTTACCCCTTTACACCCATTAAATGTCTAAATCCTTTTCGTTAAATGCGTAAATTCCTAAACGGAGAAGAATGATGGTTCCTCGGTAAGTCCAATGATTTTTTCGCGGGATTGGCAGTACCTCTAAGACCTCCTGAGGCTGGTAACACTGAAAAAGGGATAATTTACGTACCCAAGATAATTTATCACTAAGTCCTCCTGCTACATCTAAAGCATAGCCCAAATCCGTGCAAAAAATTGAGCCGAAATAAAGGCCTCGAAGGTATCTACGCGTGCCTCCTCGGAAACTCCTAAGACCGTCTTAACGGCAGAGGGTATGGATTCAGCGATTTGTGCTACGTCAGGATTTTCTGAAATCACAGGATAAACCCAAGTTAATAGCCCATTCATGTAAGTTAACGGCGTTAGATAAACGCCAAAAATATTGTACCCTATATATAATGCAATGTACTTTTTAAAGGAGGTTCAAAAATGAAGCACAGAGTTCGCCGTGGAGAGTCATTGCACAAAATTGCAAAACGTTATGGCACAACTGTTCATTGCTTAATTCGTATAAACCCTCACATTTATAATCCGAATCTTATCTACCCTGGTCAAAAGATTCAGATCAGATAATTGATAAGGAATTCAATGCCAGTTAAGGGAAAGTAAATCTTTAAATCTTAATAAGAATTGGGGGCGTGTGAATTTTGCTTTCACACGCCCCCTTAAACTTATTGCCTACTTTTTTCAGACTGCCCAACTACGATATACTCTCCCATCGAAAAAAGCCGGTTCTCAAAATAGGCCTGCATCACTGTAGATTTCTCTTTTTCCGATAATTGATCATACGAAAGACAGCGTTTCTCCAGAATAATTTTACTCCCTGACCGCAAAACTTGCCGCCACAAACTCTGCCTTCAGAAACTCGGTTCCGGAAATCCGATAACCTCATCCAGTTCGATAGGCTGTCCGTTGACTTGAAATTGTCGGGTTTCGCTATTGATTTTCTCCACTTTGCCTTCTACAAAAGCGAGAATCAACGCTGATTTTTCTCTCAGCAGCAAAGCCACATCACTCCCAGAGTGATAACATTCTTCGAGATATTCGGAAATGTTCATCCTATCCTTCCTTTCTCGCGCCGAATCCTAAGTTTAATTCAGCGAATTCTGGCACCCTATTTCAATGAGGAGTTTGACTGCCAAATGTCAAGCGGATTTTGAGCCCAGTTTAACACATTCAAGTTCTCAATACAGTGATTTTCAGCACATTTCTGCTATGCCTTGTCAAAAAACAGTCAGTACCAATTAAGTACTAACTGTTTTTTTAACTTTAATTTTTAAAATAATGCAAACCAGAATTCAATAAACTTATAATACGTTATAGTTTTACTGATATGGTATTATTTACTATTTTAAAAATCGTAAACATGATATATTTATTCGTAAAGGAGGGGATTTATCATGGAGAGAAGACCATTAAATATATTGATTTTCTTGATATGCACTATTTTCTTTATTAGCTTATGGCCTGCTTCAACTAATGCAGAAGCACCTGACACTAATATTAACATTAAAAAAATAGATGAATTCGTAAACATGAGAATGAGTGCGTTAAATATTCCGGGACTTTCAGTAGGAATTGTGAAGAATGATAAGATTTTATATATTAAAGGCTACGGTAAAGCAAATGAAAATGGTAAAGATGTTCAAGCACAAACTCCATTTATAATTGGTTCATTAAGTAAATCATTTACGGCAACAGCAATAATGCAGCTAGTTGAGAAGGGAAAAATAAAACTTGATGATCCTGTGCAGCAATATCTTCCCTGGTTTAGCTTGGCTGACAGTGAAGCATCAAAGAAGATTACTTTAAGAAATCTCCTGACTCATACAAGCGGCATTTCAGGATATGACAGCGCAAAATTCATAATGAATGACAATATGAATTTAGAGCAGTTTGTGAGAAATCTAAAAAATACTCAAATAAGTAAGCCTGTTGGCTCTACTTTTCAATATTGCAATGTTAACTATGGCATTTTAGGTGAAATTATTCAAACGGTATCTGGAATATCCTACGAGGAATATATTCAGAAGAATATTTTTAATCCATTAGAAATGAATAACAGCTATACGTCTCAAATTGAAGCAAGAAAGGCAGGACTTGCAGTGGGACACAATTCAATTTTAGGAATTGTAATGCCCACAACGCAGCCATTACATCAGGGAAGCATACCATCTGGATATTTGATTTCAACTGCAGAAGATATGAGTCATTACTTAATAGCTCAAATGAATAATGGCAGGTATAAAAACAATTCCATTCTTTCACCAGACAGTGTAAACCAAATGCATGAAGCCTCCTCCGCCGCTGCAAATGACTATGGCATGGGCTGGATGCTTTTGCCTGACATGATATTTCATAATGGTGATACAGAAAATTTTCATTCCCATATGAGGATATTGAGAGGAACAGATTATGGCCTAATAATATTACTTAATTTTAATGATAGTCTGATGCCTATATCCTTAGGCAAAGACGGATTTGAGAGTATTCCCAATGGAATTATCGACATAATTTCAGGTAAGGAAGTACAGTCGAACTCTACCCGTAATATGAATAACATATATCTTAAAATAAACATACTGATTGTTCTTGTCATTATAATATTCATCTGGCGCGTTTTCAGGCTTAAAAAGTGGAGCAAAAGACTTAGGAGCGCTTCTTTTAATACTAAAATAACTGTTGCATTTTTACTGCTTTTTAATGTATTGCTGCCTTCTGCTCTACTTATGTTAATTCCAAAAGTATTTAATTCTCCTTGGAGGACTATCTTAGCTTTTGGGCCAGGCCTTGGTCATTTTTTGCTATTTTTACCTATATCCTTTTTTATTATTGGCTTTATAAAAACTGTAATTCTGCTCTCACATGTTGTTCGTCTTAATATCTCAAATGCAGAAAATTTATAAGTTTATTCTTAATATTATTAACTCTGTGCAATTTTATAAAACATGCCTAATCATGCTTGTTGACACAATACTTAGTATGCAGAAGCGAGGGGGCGTATCACTTTTTCAGCTAAACAATTTCGCAAAACTCCTATTCTTTTCACGCAATTGTCTATTTTTGCATAAAAATCCGCCCCTCCTAATAAAAAACTATCAGTCTGGGGAAACATTAAACACACATCAATTTTAAATAAAATCCGTTAAAGCCTTTGATATCAATCTATTTCCGCTCTATCAAAGCAACACACTCGACGTGCTGTGTCTAGGGGTACATTTTATCGAGCGGGTTTATACTTTTTAACGATTCCTCAAACCTTTTAATTATTCTTATACTTTTAATTAAAGGTCGGATTTGCCCCCAAGGGGGGTGCATCTTTTAATAATAAGGGTGTAAAAACAAAAAAGCGCACCGCTTAAAACGATGCCTCATTGGCCCTAATAAGCCGAAAAGCCCAGTATTAGTATTACTGGACTTTTTATGTTCTTTATTTTTCTCTTTAATTCGAGGGTTTGATTGGTGGAGGCGAGGGGACTTGCACCCCTGTATCGAAGAGCCGCCACAAAAGCATCTACGCGTGTGTCTTCTGCTTAAGTTTCACCTCATAGTCTCCAGAAGACGGGATACGTCCGAGGATATCTCGATAATCTTAGCTAACAACTCCGAGAGTTTTCATTAGATCAGTCCTACTGTTTGACACCCTAAACAGATTATAATATTTAGATTCTAGGGATGATATAGCCCAACTGATTGGTTGTTATTTAGGCTCTTTCACCTTACTGTTCATTATAGGTATTATAGTAGCTACTACCAGAGCTGCTAATATTATAAATGCCATTCCGTTAGAATTAGCAAACCCGCTTGGCTCTATTCCTTTTATAACACCTGATACTTGAAGTATTATGCCTATAAGTCCTATTATAGATCCACCAGCAACAAGTCCAGAAGATAAACTTATACCATTAGCAACTTTAACTTCTTTGTCCTGTTCAGATGCGGAAGTTCTTTCTACAAGGGAACGAATTAATGCACCGATGAGAATTATAGAAGTCGTCGAAATGGGTAAGTAAAATCCAATAGCAACTGTCATTATAGGAAGGTTTAGAAAGAAAAAAACAATTCCCATAACCACACCAAAAATAACCATGGCCCAAGGTAATTTTCCTGAGATTATACCAGCCGTTAATGTTGCTATTAAGTTAGCTTGTGGTAGTGCGAATGGAACGTTATCTCCAGTCATGGCAAGTTGATTGGACAGCAATAATATAGTCCCCGTGACGACTGCAACACCAACTACACCCGCTATGGCGAAGTATTTTTGCATTTCATTTTTGTCTCCGCCTATTATAAAGCCAACTTTTTGTGACTGACTGTAACCACCAGCTGTCGCTATAGCCGTAACAATAAATGTACCAAATAGAAGCAAAGATCTGTTACTTTCAGGATTTGTCCATCCCATGACAACGAATAAAAAGGTTACAATAACTAAAGAAGATATTGTCATGCCCGATACAGGGAGGTTTGAGGTTCCTATAGTACCCGTTAAACGACCAGAAACAATAACAAATAGTAGCGATAAGACTAATGACAACACTGAAACAGCTATTGCCATTAAAAAATTGCCACCAGAGATTAAGAAACCTGCAATAAAGCCTACTACTATACCACAAAGTAGTAATAATTTTGTAGCAGATGAACTTTCAGCATCATTTGTGGACTTAGCATTAAGGGTTTCTTTTATAGAAGAAATTATGGTAGGAATTAGCCTTATCGCACCAATTAAACCACCGGAAAGCATCATACCGGCGCCGATATATTTTACATAACTACCAGCGATATGACTCACTTGCATAGCGCTTACAGTAACATCTGGATTATTCCATACGGTTATATCGCCTTTGGCAAGAGCTGTGAAGTAACCTATTAAAGGCAAAATACCGAAGTTAGCCAATATAGAACCAGCAAACATAATTAATGAAACTTCTAAACCCACTATGAATCCTATACCTAATAATAAAGGATTCACTTCAACTTGAAATCTCCACTTGTAAAACGATTCGTTCACATAGCTTATAACGTTATTCGCTACATTTAAAAATGGACTGGTTATAACTGTTATCACACCACCTATTCCGAACCCGATTCCCATGTACTTAAGAGATTCTCCAGCACCTTCTGAAGCCACAAGTGTTTCAGATATAGCCATTGACTCAGGGTATACTAATTTACCGTGTTCTTCAACGATTAAGTAATTATAAACCAGGGAAGCTATTGCCAAACCAAATAAGACCCCACCTACACCCACCACAAGAGTTTCCCAAAAAGAAACTGTCGAACCGATTAAAAGAATTGCGGGTAAAACGAAGATCATACCACTGGCAATGGATTCACCACCACTAGACATACCTTGAAGTAGATTCTTCCCAAGAATACCTTTTTGTTTAGCAAATGCAGCTATTAGTGCTGAGCCAATGATAGAACCAGGTATACCCGCTGCAACTGTAAGACCTGATTTCATACCTGAATAAGCGGTAGATGCTGCAAACAAAGCCGCCAAAATAATACCGATTATTAATACCGCAGCGTTTCCACCAGAATTTTTACCACTGGATATGTAAGGTACGTAGTCTTTACCAGCTATGCCGCCATATGCATCTTTAGATAACTTTTTATCCATAATTACACCCTCACACTATATTTCATTTTTTGTATTGTAACTCAGTTTCCAACAAAATATGTTGTTTAAGGTATTTAAAATAAAATGGCTATGTGCCTCAGTGCCCCTGCAATTGAAGGTCAATCAAGTCGCCGATGTGGCTGGATAATAAAACCTTTCTAAGAGTATAAAATATACAAGGTTTGCGAAAGTTCTAGAATAAAAAAATGAGTAAGGGATTTTCCCCTTACTCACACTTTTAAGGAACCAGTTTAATACTAGGAGTTCTACTGTTTAGCTCGACCATCATCGTAGAAAGTTCCATATAAAATCAATGTAAATTTTTTAATATTTCCAGTAAGTATTCCCACGTCCTTTGAACTGAAGAAATACTCATATGTTCATTAGGAGTGTGAACATCATATAGATTGGGTCCAAAGGAGATTGCATCCATTTCGCCAAACTTTTCTGCAAACAGTCCGCACTCAAGGCCAGCATGTATTGCCGTTATATGTGGTTTCTTTCCGTACATTTTTGCATATACATCTTCAAAAATTGTTCTTATTTTTGAAGTAGGATTATATGCCCATTCAGGATAAACAGATTCGGTAACGACAGTTCCGCCATTTAGTTTAGCGGTGACAACGAGTCGATTTAATAATTCATTCTTTAAACTCCTGACGGAACTTCTGATTGAGCTTATGAATTCTATCGAATCTTCAAGAGTAGAAACTACTCCGAGGTTCAAAGAGCTTTCTACTAAACCCTTAATATCCATGCTCATCGAAGTAACTCCATTTATAACTAAGTATAAGTAGTTAACTCCATTATTCGTTGATTCTTTTGTAAGCATTTCTGGTGGCAGGGTAGGTAAAACTTCAAATTCCACTCTTACGTCAGGATCTTGTGTCCTCAATTCAGAGGTAAACAATGCTTCACAATCAGATATTCTTTTCTCAACTAAAGCTTTATCCTCTGCTTTTACCATAATAACAGCATCTGTCTCACGTGGAATAGCATTACGCTTTGATCCGCCGTTTAATGAACTGAGTCTAAAATCTATTTCAGATAATACAGACATAAGTATACGACCCATTAATTTATTCGTGTTTCCTCTTTCTTTATCTATTTCCATTCCAGAGTGTCCACCCTTTAGGCCTCTTATTTTAATTATATACGGCACTAGGTTTGCATCTACGGGTTCCCATGCTGCAGGAATTAGTGTTTTAGCTGTAACTCCACCAGCACAGCTAACTAATAGCGTACCCTCTTCTTCCGAGTCTATGTTAATAAGCGTTCTTCCTTCTATATTTTTAGGATCTAATGCCATCGCTCCATCCATTCCTGTCTCTTCCGAGGTGGTAACAAGTAATTCTATAGCCGGATGTTGATATTCATTAGAAGCTAATATTGCTAATCCCATTGCAACCGCAATTCCGTTATCCGCTCCTAAAGTTGTGCCAGTTGCATATATCATGTCATCAATTACTCTTAACTTTAGTGGATCCTTAGTAAAATCATGCTCATTCCCTATATTTTTTTCGCATACCATATCCATATGTCCCTGCAAAACAACAGTAGGGCTATTCTCATATCCTGGTGTTGCCTTCTTTTTTATAACAACATTTAATGCAGAATCCTGAACAAATTCTAAGCTATACTCCTTTGCGAAGGATACCAAATAATCGCTAACCTCTTTTTCATTTCCAGACCCTCTTGGAATCTGTGATAGCTTTTCAAAGTATTTAAATACTTCAACTGGTTGTAGGTCTTTAAGCATCTCTAACATTTTCATTAGCATCCTTTCTTACAATTATTCATAAAATATTTGGAAATTAGATGTATATGTTATCATGTTCAAATTTACTATACATTAAAAAATTAATAAGTACCAATTTATGTATCTTCTCATACTTATGGTAATTAAAATATAAAAGTGACGGAAAACAAGAGGTCTAGGTCTAGGTCTAGCTATAGCTAAAACGAAACCCGATTTAATTAAGGTTTTCTAGCCTAACTAGACCTCTCAGTAGTCAAAACAAAAGAGCGTTCAAAAAGAACGCTCTTACTCGTTATGTATTGGTGGAGGTGAGGCACACCTATCCAAACCCTCGACAACAAAATTCTTCAATTTGTGGCATAACCTAAGGTTCTTAGAGTCATGCCACGTATGCCTGTTGTTTTTCTAGTACTTATTTCCCAATTAACTGTTCAAGCTGCTGCTCAATGTCTTTACTGACAACAGCCTCTCCTCCGAATAGGGTCGCTCCGGTCAGTTTTCTGGTCTTTAGATAATTCATGACCTGATCGGACAATCTGCCATCCGATAGAATAATCGGAGAATTGTGATTTGCCGAATAGACACTTCCTGCCAGGGCATCTGGGAAGTTGTTGCCGGTGGCTATACAGACACTTCGCCCGGATAAGTTGAAGTATTGGGCTACCGCCAAAGAGGTTTCATAGCGGTCTGCTCCAGCGATTCTCACAATATTCAGATTGTCTAAAGAAGTGATCTGCGCTACTTGGCTTTCTACAGTTGCACCGATGACCCCTTCTCCTCCGATGATAAAGACTTTGGTGGGCTTAATTGCGGCAATCTCATTCTTGACCGAGTCACTGAGTCCGTCTTTTTGAACTAAAAGTATTGGGTACTGCATTTCTGCTTCAATACTACTAATGGATAAGGCGTCAGGATAGTTTTCACCATAGGCAAGCACAATCGGGGTTCCGGTCTTGACCTTCAATTGATCCGCTATTTTAACAGAAGTTTCATACCTGTCAGTTCCATCTAATCTGGCTATATTTGCAAAACCACTCGCTGTTACTTTACCTTCCATAGCACCGCTAACGACGGACGTGCCACCTAGGATATAGACAGTTCCTGTCTGGTTCATATTATCCTTCATATAGTCCAATACCTTTTCTTGATCGGCTTCAGAGCTTCCAACCAGTAGGATTGGCGCATTAAGCTTGTAGGCCAATACACTTCCAGCTAAGGCATCCGGATAGTTATCGGCGGTAGCTAAGATGACATTCGCAACTTTTCCTGTGTAGTTTTCTTTAGCGATGGCTAGCGCAGTATCGACTCTGCTCGAACCCGCAAGTCTTGTAACTCCAGAGGTGGTTTGATTCATTTTAAAATCCCATTTGACGATATCCTGTTCCACAGAAATTGTCGGGCTTGTATAGTTGTTGTAACCATCTTTTGTGGCAACGATGTAGTAATCTGTAGTAGGGAATACCATGAAGCCATAGGCTCCTGAGTCATCACTTATCTGTGGATTTATATTATTATTGGGCTTAAATCCATCTATACCAGGCAATGGTACTACTGTGTCAGGAGTTTTACCATTTGTATTGTTTCTTTCCGTATTGGCATAATACAAGGTTACATTTGCTCCTGCAACAGGCTTGCCTGTAGCTGCATCAATGATGACTCCATAGGGGTCGATTAGGGTAGTGGTTAAGTTGACATTCCCGCTGCTGTCAATTTTAATCTCCATTGTTCCAATCGTAATCGTTTGTCCATTGTCTAAATTATACCTGATATTCAAGTGATTGTCCGTTCCCTTTGCTAGGTTCGTCACTTTTATTGTTCCATCCGCAGAAATTGTTATAGGCGAACCTGCTGCTGTTGCAAACGTCACTTTAGAAAGATCACTTAAAGAACTCATAGTTCCGTTAGGTTGTTTTAGCATTACAGTTTGAGCTTCATTCATGGAAACTGTATAATTCCGATTACTATCAGTAGTTACTATAGCCGTCAGATTGGAAACCGGTGTACTGTTACCGTCAATTACACTGCCGGTAACTGTAGTTCCTCCAGTTGATGAACTCCCTCCACCGCCATAGCCACCGTTGGTTGAGTTTGCCGTCAGAGTGAAGTTTATACCCGAGGTTGTTGTATTTGCTGTTACTGCCACACCTATCACATTGGTACTAATATACCCAGTCTTGCTGGCAGTCACGGTATATCCCGTGCCTACCGGCACGTTTAATATCGTATAGATTCCATCCGAGGTTGTTGTTGTTGAATAAACACTTCCGGTTACAGTCACGTTGGCCCCGACGAGCGGTGTACCGTTTATATCCATTATAGTACCGCTGATTGCCCCTGGGGTTGTCGACGTGGCGGGAACTACCACGTTTCGCGCTAACCCGAAGTCATAGCCGCTCTTAGTTGCCGTAACCGTGTACGTTTGACCTGCACACAACGCTGCACTAATCGCGTAAGTTGCCCCACCATCTGATGTTGACGCGCCTGTAATGGTTACAGGATTACTCGCACTGTCCTTCAGCGTAAAGTCGCTTGCCACTAAGCCGGAAAGGGATGGGCTTAACCCTACTGTGAATCCGGTGGTCGCTGGGCTACTCACTGTCAAAGCTTCGGGTATGGAATGGTATAATATTACTAATCCATTGTTATAATCTGCTATAGCAACATCGGGAGCACCGTCTGAGTTAATGTCGCCAATCGCAAGACCCTGGGGGTTATAGTGTGAGGCATAGGGAAGACTATAACGCGAGTACGGCATCATTCCCCCATTACCATCTTGAAGGTAAAGGCTTAATGCGTCCCAGCCCCCATTCAAGGAAATAACATCCATTTTTCCGTCGGAATTGACATCTGCTACTTTAACCGATTCAGGGCAATCATATGCTGCATAATTAACCACCGGATTAAGAGTACCTTGACTATTCTGGTTGAAAGTACCGATAAACGATGTAGGCTGATTGCCACCGTGACTGACTATGATGTCGTTTAATTTATCATTATTTATATCCCCAATTGCAACTCCATGAGTGAGTATATTACTACCAACACTGGAGTATGCCGGTGAAGAAAATCCATTTGATTGTTGGTATAGTATCCCGATATTGGGGTCGGCGTACAATTGCCCACTCATTACAATTAAGTCGGTCAACCCATCATTATTCACGTCACCGGCTTCTAACTGATCGTATCCCCCATGTTGTACGGAATATGTAATCGGCGTCCCCAACGTACCATCGCTTTTTTGGAACAAGATGTCAACACTATTCGAACCCCAACCTATTCCCGCTACATCCATCAACCCATCATTATTAAAATCCCCTGTTTTTATGCTCTGCGAATTAGTTGTGCTATAGTTCACACCAGAATCAAGTCCGCCTGATTGGTTTTGGATGAAAACCTCAATATTTACACCTTTATTCCCAACTACTACATCCTTTTTACCATCATTATTCAGGTCACAAATATCAACAGAGGTTGGCACGCCGCTAACAGAATACTTAATTGGTGGATTAAGCCCTCCGGCGCTATTCTGTATGAAAACAAAAAGCTTATAATCATTTACTGGATCAGAGTTAGATGATGTTGATGTTGTCATTACTACATCATTTTTTCCGTCTCCATTGACATCCCCTATCGCAACAGCCTCAGGGTAGGATCCTGTTTTATAGTTGATATATGGCTTAAAGATTTGTCCCTCTGAGGAGTAAGCAGTTTGTGGCAATACTAATAAAATTATGAACGCAAGAAATATTCCAATTTTAATTTTCACATTATTCCCCTCCAATTTTTGTTAAATCATTTATAATAATTTTCAATCTCATCTGGTTCAAATGCTTTCCTGAAATCCTTCAAGACCAGCATGACAGAATTGGAGAAAGAAAAGCATTGGGAATAAACAGACAAAAACTGAATATTAAGAACACGGCGGTTAAAAGATAAGGGAAGATAGCCTACGGTATGTTCAAAATGTAAAGGTCTATTATCAAAAGTGGTTTCTAATTTATTCGCTGCTACTTCCAATCGAAAAGTATTTACCAAACTCCCTGCATCTAAGTCAAGGAAACGAGCATAAGAATGCAAAAATCCTACCGTGTAAACCCCACCAAGAAGAACACAGTAGTCTCCTTCTTCCGAAGCTTGCAGGTATTTACTACGAATTTTAGTAATTTCCTCAACCTTTCAACTCCGATCCTTTAGCTTTTCTGGCCTTACGTAACTGTGGACAACTTTATCCATATTTCAACCTCCCTGTCAGTTCAGTAGCAACGGTCTGTCGAAGTATTTGGTTAAACAGGCAGCATTATAACGAACACCTAATTTAAAAAGAGAAAACAAAAAGAACTCCATACCAGAGATACTAGTCCCGGCAGGGGCTCTAATTTCTTCTCCGGCAACCTGGCGATCATGGCAGTGTCTTTCCTGCTGTAGACCCATGGCTTTGCGTCACACCTTTTCAGATGTTTTGCCTTTATCAGAACAATTTTTTAAATTAAATTGCAATAGATGAATATTATACAAAGATAGGTAAAACTATGTTATGATGTCGTATTTTGGAAGAACCCTCTTGTGAGATATTCTACCATATTTGTCTATAACTTTAAAGGTTTTTTAGTACCTATATTTGAACATGAGCCCCGTATGGATAACTGATCATAAAGCTTATTACAGATTGTTCACATGCTTCCATGCCCCATTTATTTGCACAGCTCCAGAGATGAACAACAAAATTTTATCTCATGATGCTCCATTATTAATCATCTCATTTCTGGTAGATATACATTTTCTTAGCCAACTAGATTAATCGCGAAAGCCTTAATGTTGTAAATAGGTTTAATTATCTTGTCACAGCCACTATTAATACCCATCAGATATGGCAAAATTTATCCTTTTTTGCAAAGCCAGACGGTGATTCATTTCAAAAATGCAAAAAAGCCTTAAGCGTACAACTTCATGTACCTCAAGGCTTTCGTTATGTATCTCCACCTAATATTCGAGGGTTTGCATGGTGGAGGTGAGGGGACTTGCACCCCTGTATCGAAGAGCTGCCACAAAAGCTTCTACGCGTGTAGTCTTCTCTTTAAGTTTCGCCTCTTAGTCTCCAGAAGACAGGATCCATCCAAGGCTATCTCGATAATCTTAGCTAATGACTCCGAGAATTGCCATTAGAGCAGTCCTACTATTTTGACACCCTGGCCCTTCATCGTAGGCGCAGAAGGCAGGATGCTAGCGGCAATTAAGCTGCTAGAGCGTAATTATTGTTGTTAACTATTAAGGTCCACCGTTTAACGAGACCAGGTGGAATCTCGACGCGCAACTCTTGCCACCGCTTCCCCGAGCGAGTCTAAAACACCCCCGTATTGAGTTTACATTGATAGTATATCATTTTTTTCTGTTTTTTATAGAGGTACATCTTACTTTACCATGATTTATTTAGATTAATTTGATAGGAATTCCATAATTCTTTTATAGGCAAGTACATGAGCATATAAAAAGAGCAACGGACTAAACAATCCGTTGCTCTCTCTAAACTTCAATTACATATTTACTGAGTTTTGTGCCGTTTTCTTTTGTTGTTTTTTAAAATCAAGGTATCCGCTTACACCAATAAGTTCACTATATTTTGCAAATTTCATAAAAGCTAAGTCAGACCAAATATAACCGAAATTATTAAACGAACCTGCTGCATTGAATTGTAGATTCATGTATACAGCGACTAAAGCACTCCAGAATACTTTAAATCCTAGAACAAGAACGATACCAACTAAAATCTCACAAATGACAACCATTACATCAGTAACGGAAGGCATCGTATTTACAAAGATACCTTGGGCAACCCAAGCATATAAATTATTAATACCGAGTGGATCGTTTTTGGCAGCTGCTAGATTACCTACCATCCCTTTAATTAATCCAATAGAATCGAGTTTTCCATCAGAAAACCATGTTAATTTGTGTTCTCCAGCTTGAATCCAAGCAATTCCATAAATTACTCTTGCTACTGTGAATACAAGTGTTAATAATGCTACTTTCCAATCCTTCAATTGAGTTTTTACATAATTAATATAATCAGACATTAATACTCCTCCTTCTATTTTAGGAAAAAATAATAAATTAATAATAATACCTATTGATACTACTTGAACGAGATTCTCTTTCCTCCCATCTCTTTTTAATATCTGCTGTTGCTTATACTTATTAAAATTATCACAACAGCATTTAAATTTGACGAATTTAGTTATTGCAAATAGCATGCCAAGGCGAAAAGTTATGAAAATAGGCTTTTCTTATGTTAACCTGTCGATAAGTTAACGTTGGCGTTAACCTTTATAGTTAACAATAACGTTAACTATAATCAAAAAGGCTGATCCATCTTTTGATGAATCAACCCCTTTGCGTTAATGGCTATTTTCTTTATTATTGAGTCAAACCAGCTCTGCCCATACCGACTCCATAGCCCATGCCTCCGCCGAATCCGCCCCGGCCTTGACCTCTACCTTGACCTTGCATCATGCCGCTACCAAAACCGACCCCATTTGCTCTCCCAATTTGGGCGCTTCCTGTGCCATCACAGGTTGCTTGGTTTGCTTCAAGTGCACTCTTAACTGAAGCTGCCTGCTCCTGAGTCATTGTTCCCTCAGCTACACGCTGATCTAATACGGCTTCTTTCTGTGCCAGTATTTCTTGTTTAAAGGAATCCAGCACTCCTGCATCATTGGCTATCGTTCCATAAGTAACACCAGTAGCTCTTTCTGTCGTTACCTGTTCAACCGTCTTACCCGTCAAGCCTGCGACAATATCCGCCGGTGTTTTATATCCATCTGCTGCCAAAGCTGTTCCGGCTACTCCAAGAATCCCCAGTGTCGCGATCACTGCGATCAGTTGTTTTTTAAATTTCATATAATCCACTCTCCTTTTTATTTCAGTTGTTCCATCAACCTTGATTGAATTATACGAAACCTTTATGGCAAAACTTTGTCAAAACTTTGAAACAAATATGTCATTTAATATATATTTCTTTAATTCATGAATCTTTACCTTGACCCTATGACATCTTTGTCATATATTCAAAGTGACACAGCTGTCATATTTAAATTTTCTCTTTAATACACTATCTTGAGAATATCAAAGCTGACAAACTCATTTTATAGAAAGGACGGTTGCTTTGCCTACTCAAACCTTCTTTAATTTATCCGATGAAAAAAGAAAACGAATTATTGATGCTGCCCTTGAAGAGTTTGCCGCCTATTGCTTTGACCAAGCGAGTATTGCTCGCATTATTAAAAGTGCTGGAATTCCACGGGGAAGTTTCTATCAATATTTTGAAAATCTAAAAGACTTATATAAATTTATTCTTAATCTAGCCGGAGAACAAAAAATTACGTATTTCAGACTAAACGTTCCTCAATTTGAAGGAGATGGCTTTGATTTTTTCCAAACCCTTCGCGCTCTCTGTCTAGCTGGCCTTCAATTTGCGGAAGAAAATCCTAAACTCCTATCCATTGGGAATAACTTTCTCAAAGAAACCAATAAAGCGCTCCAGGAAGAAGTCATGGGAGAACAACTTCCTAAGGCTCAAAACATCTATACGTTAATGATCAAGAAGGGAATCGAGCTTGGACAGATTAATCCTCAGATTGATCCCCTTCTCGCGAATCATTTCCTAGGAGTCTGGAGTGCCTCACTAAGCGAGTACTATATCGCTGAACTCAGGAATCTACCCGAAGATCATCAAGCAGACACCCTTTCCTTAATAAAAGATAATCCATTTCTCAAGCGAATGGACCAAATGATTGATCTCTTGGCAAATGGATTGGGTCCCCACTCTGCTCTGGGAGGTGAGCCCCTTGACAATCTTGCTCGAAGGTAAAGGGATCCGGAAAAACTTCAAAACGGGAACCGTTGAAACTGAAGTTCTCAAAGGGATTGATTTTCAAGTCTTGCAAGGAGAATTTATTGTCGTCCTCGGCCAGAGTGGTTCAGGCAAAACAACATTGCTAAATATTATTGGAGGAATGACTCAGGCCTCGGCAGGTGAACTTTATTACCAAGGGCAGCCCCTTCATGAAGCGAAGGAAGGTGAACTGACACTTTACCGTCGAAAGGAAGTCGGTTTCGTCTTTCAGCATTATAATCTCATGCCCAATCTGACCGCCTATGAAAATGTCAAATTAGCCTCTGAGATTGCAGTCCATCCTCTTGTTATTGAAGAAGTCCTTGCTGATGTTGGATTAGAAGACTTAAAAGATCACTTTCCTTCACAACTCTCGGGAGGGCAACAACAACGAGTCGCAATAGCCCGTGCGATTGTCAAAAAGCCTTCCCTACTTCTGTGTGATGAACCTACCGGAGCCTTAGATATTCAAACTGGAATCCAGGTATTAAACGCGCTTCAGACACTGAATCAAAACTATCATATGACGATTTTGATTATTACTCATAATGGTGAGATTGCTAAAATGGCTAATCGTGTCTTTTTTCTTAAAGATGGGATCATGGACCATATCACGGTCAATGTACATCCCTTAGCACCGGAGGAACTCACATGGTAGTTCTGCATCAAAAAGTTTTAAGAGAAGTCAAAGAGAATAAAGGCGTTTACGTGGCTTGCATGATTGTTATTGCGATCGGCCTGCTGGCCTTTACCTCGATGTCGATCGTTGTTGAAAACTTAGAGCGAGCGCAACAGAATTTTTACGAAAGCACTCACTTTGCAGATGGTTTTATCCAATTAACAGGCTATCCCGAGAACAAAGTACAATCTCTTACTAATCTACCCGGTATTGAGGAAATTGAGGGTCGAATTGTTAAGGATGTTCACCTATTGGATGAAAATAGCGCTTCAAAACGTTCTTTGCGTCTTGTTACCTTAAACCCACCCAGTCATTCAACCCTTAATCAGGTTCAAATTGAAATTGGCCGCTTACCGAGTGACGGTAATGCTGAAATTTTAGTCGATCCTAAGTTTTTTAGGGCTAACCAACTTTCCCTAGGTGATAGTCTAACCCTCATCCTCGAGGGAAAACGCATCCCTTTTACGATCGTTGGCACTGCCCAAAGTCCGGAGTTTATTTATGCTCTTAAAAATGCTCAAGATCTTTATCCCGATCCTCAGACGTTCGGAATTGCTTATGTCCCCAAGAGTACGCTCAGTGCCCTCATTAAGGAATCCAACCAGGTCAATGATATGGTCTTTACTCTAGAGCCAGGTGCAGATTTTACGACGGTCAAAGACACCCTGCAAACGAGTCTTAAGGGTTATGGTATCCAAAGTATTATTCCACGCAAGGATCAAACCAGCGATGCTATTCTGAGCAATGAATTATCCTCCCTCAAAGCGACGGCCACATCTCTTCCTATCGTTTTCCTTGGTGTGGCTACGATTATTCTCTATACCATGCTATTACGTCTAATCGAGCAACAAAGAGGAATCATTGGAATACTTAAGGCTTTTGGCTTCACGAACCGAGAAATCATCCTGCATTACCTTTCTTATCCCCTTTTCATTGGGAGCTTGGGAGGACTTCTCGGCGGATTATCCGGGATCGCCCTGTCCTTTCCGATGACGACACTTTATCAAGAATATTTTGCGCTTCCTGGCCTTAAAAGTACCTTTTCTCTAAAATACTTATTTCTCGGTATAGTACTCTCCCTTACCTTTAGTCTTCTCAGCGGAATCAAGGGCAGCCTCAACATTCTCCGCTTAGAACCTTCTGAGGCAATGCGGCCTGCTGCTCCCGTATCAGCCCGCAAAACTAAAATTGAACAAATTACGTATCTCTGGACTAAGCTATCGTCTCAAGCCCAGATGGGGATTCGCAATGTTTTTCGCACTCCAGCTCGCAGTCTGATTACCATCCTCGGTATGGCTGTCATCTTTAGCTTGATGAGTGTCTCCTGGTCGATGCAAAATATGACAGATAAACTCACCACCTTTCAGTTTGACAGCGTCCAAACCTATGATGTGAAACTTTCTTTGAACCATCCGATTGCTACGAATGAAGCAGTCTATGCCCTAGCTCGTGAACCCGGGATTACCCAAGTCGAACCTGTTTTAGACGTCCCTGCGACCTTGAAAAATCAATGGCACAAGAAAGAAGTCCCGATTATGGGATTAACTCAGGATTCCACACTCTATAACATTTTAGATAAAAAAGAACACAAAATTGGAGTTCCCACCAGGGGTATCCTGATTTCTGATCGTTTAGCGAACCTTCTTCAGGTTAAAGTTGGAGACTCTCTTACCGTTGAAAGTCCACTCCGACGAGAGCGGCTTGATGATAAGGAACAAACCTTAGTGGTACAAGGAATCGTTCCCCAATATGTCGGTCTTAACGCCTTTATGGAAATTAATGCTCTCCAAGATTTTCTTCAGCAGGGCGAAATCAGCACTTCAATGTTAGTTCAAATGAGTCCTGAGGAAATAAGCGCTATCAAAAACAAATACCAAGATGCGAGTCAAGTTAGCTCAATTGAAGATATCCAAGAAAGCAAAGCAAAAATCGAGAAGATGATGGGCTCCTATGGTTTCACGACCTATTTTCTGGCTGTTCTTGCTGGTATCGCAGGCTTTGCTCTGATCTATAATTCGAGTATTATTTCGCTCTCTGAACGGCAACGCGAACTCGCTTCTTTACGCGTTCTGGGCATGACACCTAAAGAGGTTCTACGTGTGATTACCTCAGAACAATGGACATTGACCCTCTTCGGTATTATCTTAGGGATTCCGCTCTCCTATGGGCTTCTCGCAGGTATGGCTCAAGGTCTAAGTACTGATTTATATTCCATACCGACTGAACTTCCCTTTTCTGCGCTCGTTGGTGCTGCAGCAGGCACTCTATTTTCAGTATGGATCGCTCAGACCCGTACTTACCTAAAGATTAAGACTCTACCTTTCGTCGAAATTCTGGCTACGAAAGAGTAAAATTTCTCATGATCTAGGAGGGATCTCTATGTCGTTACCTCAATTTAAACTTATATCCCGACTCAAAGAAAAAAAGGGGAAGAGAATCCTGATTATCGGAGGAATCGCCCTGCTAAGCATTGTGGGAGTCCTTGCCTCCTCCACTTTACCGCTTGAAGGGGAAATTTTAACTGTACACCCAGCTGAATTTTCCAAAGGATTTACGGAAGAGGCCCAAGTCCAGGCCTTAAACGAATTATCCGTCTATAATTCGGTTGATGGAAAAATCGCCACACTCCACGTTCAAAACGGCGACTCTGTTGCGAAAGGGCAAGTCTTAGTCGAACTTGAAACTCAGGATTTACAGAACCAAGTTGATGTACTCAAGGCTCAACTCACAAGTTTAGAGGGACAACGTCAACAAACCTATCGCACACCCCAACCTGCACTGATCCAACAACAAAATTTGCTAATTAGCCTTGCGGAACAAGATGTTCTCGCTCAAGAACAAGCCCTTGCCCGAAGCAAAGCCCTCTATGAGGCAGGTGCGATTCCCCTTGTTAATTACGAAGAGGCTCAACATCTAACGGAAAAGGCCAAAAGTTCACTCGAACAGCAGAAGCTTGCTCTTCAGCTCCTCTATCAGCAAGGAGAGCCCGCTCCCGGAACAGAGCTCTATTTTTCTGGCCAGACAAAAGCCCTAGACACGCAAATCAGTCTACTTGAGGATAAAATTCAAAAATCTATAATCATTTCACCCCAGGACGGATTGATCAAAGATCTTACCCTTAAAACAGGGATGGTCATGCCCTCCGGTCAATTCTTGCTCTCTATTGCTCCAAATCAGGGCTATCGACTCAAAAGCTATATCTTAGCCAGTGATGCTTTGGATATCAAGCTGGGAAGTGAGGTTAAGCTTTTTCAGGAGACAAGTACTGGCACTGTAACGCGAACGGGGAAAGTAGAATCCGTTTCCCCTTCAGCTAGCGAACGTATCTCCCCGCTTGGACTTAAAGAAAATCGGGTTGAAGTCACGATCCTCTTGCAAAGTGATACCCCGGTTATTCTCGGAAGCAGCATGGATGTTCAGTTTATTACCCATCAGGAATCCAATCGTATCCTGATCCCTAAAACAGCACTCTTTCCTTACCAAGATGGGCAAGCCCTTTGGGTCATCCGAGATGGGAAGGCAACCTTACAACCGGTGACCAAAGGCTTAGAAAATGACAAAGAAAGCATCATCGAAAAAGGCCTCGAGGATGGGGATCAGGTCTTACTCGATACCGAACTTAAAGGACTGAAGGAAGGTAAACGAATAAAGGCTGCTCAAACGTAAGCTTAAGCGAACCTACCGGCAAGTGACAATAAAATATTCAGAGAATCAAAAAAATGACGCTTAGGTTCAATAAACCAAGCGTCATTTTTCTTGTCAGTTGAGTGCAAACTCAAATTTCCTCAACTCTGAGGTTAAAAAACAGAAAAAGGATCAGGGCAACAACAATTACAAGCATTACAATTCCAAAGATCCACATATATGGACACCCCCTTTTCTTAGAAATCAAAGGATTAGAGGGCTTGCCTACTCCATTATATGTTAATCAAGCATAACTGTTCATCCAAACCGGTAGTCACCCTTAGAACCCCTTTTGGCGATCGCGCAGGGTGCGCTCAATGTCTCGTTTCGCATCGCGTTCAGCAATAGCGTCACGCTTATCATAGTTTTTCTTTCCTTTACAAACTCCCAGCTCGATCTTGGCCATACCTTTTCGCAGATAAATCCGTGTCGGAATCAGGGTCAACCCCTGAAGCTGAATCTTGCCTACCAATTTTATAATTTCGGAATGGTTCAAAAGAAGCTTCCGTTTTCTTAAAGGGTCATGATTGTAACGATTACCTTGTTCATAAGGGCTGATGTGCATCTGATATAGCCAAACTTCGCCATTATCAATCCGAGCATAGCTATCTTTCAGATTCACCCGACTATTACGAATCGACTTGATTTCTGTTCCTGTTAAAATGATCCCCGCTTCAAGCTTCTCCTCAACAAAATAATCGTGATACGCTTTTTTATTTTCGGAAATGACCTTAATTCCTTCAGATGCCACAATGACCCTCCTCTCACTCTTTAGTATTTAAGTATACCACAGCTTTATTTTTTTTTCAGTATAGGGGACTTTAGCTTAGACTTGGACTTTGTCCCTATAGCTTATCCGTGATTTCCCCTTGCTAAACGAAGTGGGCCAAGAAAAGTAGGAAAAGGACGCCACTCTAGCCAGAGGGGCGCCCTTTTCCGTTCTACGATATCTATAGGCAATCTTAGTCCAAGCCCTATCTTAAGAAGGGAGCAATAATCAAAGAAATCGTTCCCATAACCTTAATCAAAGCATTTAAGGAAGGACCTGCTGTATCCTTGAAGGGGTCTCCAACAGTATCTCCGATAACAGCTGCTGCATGAGTCGGAGTTCCTTTTCCACCAAGGTTTCCCGCTTCAATGTATTTCTTCGCATTATCCCAGGCTCCGCCGGCATTCGCCATAAATATAGCCATCAACAAGCCAGCAACTGTTCCGCCTGCGAGCATTCCGCCCATGGCATCCTTACCCAAACCAAAACCAACAAGTAACGGAGTTCCTACAGCTAGCAAACCAGGAACAACCATTTCACGAATTGCAGCCTTGGTGGAGATATCGACGCAAGCCCGGTAATCCGGTTTCGCTTTACCTTCCATCAAACCAGGAATTTCTCGGAACTGCCGGCGAACTTCTCCGATCATTTCAAAGGCTGCTTTCCCAACCGCTTCCATTGCAAACGCGGAGAAAAGGAACGGAACGGCAGCTCCAATGAACAAACCAATAATGGTCGTTGGGACAAGAATATTGATACTCTCTAAATGAGCTAACTCCGAGAAAGCACTGAACAGTGCGAGACCTGTCAAAGCTGCAGAGCCAATAGCAAATCCCTTAGCAACAGCAGCCGTTGTATTTCCAACAGAGTCTAATTGATCTGTTGTTTTACGAACATTAGGTTCGAGTTCAGCCATTTCAGCAATACCCCCGGCATTATCTGCAACAGGTCCGAAGGAATCGATGGCCACAACCATACCTGCTGTGGAAAGCATCGCCATCGCCGCAATTGCAATTCCATAAACGCCTGCGGCTTGGAAGGAGACATAGATCGCTACGCAAATCACAATAACAGGAAGTGCTGTACTCTTCATCCCTGTTGCCAGACCTGCAATGAGATTCGTCGCTGCTCCGGTTTCTGACGCTTTTGCAATCGCTTGGGCAGGTTTCTTTTGGTTTGAGGTGTAATACTCCGTTAACATACCGATCAGCACGTTAACAACTAACCCTGCAATAACTGCGATAAATACGCGATTCGGAGTTATTGTTAAGGTATTACTTACTTTTAAAGTGGATGGCAACATCACATTGACCAGCCCAAAAGCCCCGAGTGCAGTTAAAGCATTCGTGCCCCAAAGTCCTTTATTTAAAGCCGTTTGAGGGTTAGCATTTTCACCCGTTCGTACAAAGAAGCTGGCGATGATTGCCGAAAGAATTCCAACTACACCAATCATTAGAGGCAGCATAATTCCGGGTAAGCCGCCATTGACTTGAGCAAAGACTGTTCCGCCAACTAACATAGCTGCAATCGTTGAAGCCGCATACGACTCGAACAGGTCAGCTCCCATGCCTGCTGTGTCTCCGACATTGTCACCTACGTTATCCGCAATAACAGCCGGATTACGCGGATCATCTTCAGGAATTCCAGCTTCAACCTTACCTACAAGGTCTGCACCCACATCTGCCGCTTTGGTATAAATTCCTCCGCCAACACGAGCAAAAAGAGCGATCGCACTTGCACCAAAGGCAAAAGAGTTAATAATTACAACATCACGGAACAACAAATAAAGCACTGCAACTCCGATAATACCTAAACCCACAACAGATAACCCCATGACTGCGCCTGCGCGGAAGGAAACTCCCAGCGCTTTGTTAAGGCTTGTCCGAGCCGCTTCTGTTGTCCGAGCATTAGCCCGGGTTGTAATACTCATCCCGATATATCCTGCTCCTGCGGAAAGAATAGCACCAAACAGGAAGGAGACTGCCGTTTGCCATCCTGTTGCCCCTTTTAAGAAAAACAAAAGGATAAATATAATAATAACAAAAGGAATCAGCGTACGATATTGACGATTGAGGTAAGCCATCGCTCCCTCTTGGATAGCTTGGGAAATTTCTTGCATCCGGGCATTTCCCGGACTAGCCTTTAATACACTCGTTGCAAAATAAAATGCAAATATAAGACCAAGTACACCTGCCACGATGGCAATGAAAGGCATTGAAGCAAAATCCATGATGAAAACCTCCTAAGTTTTTGATGGATAACTAAGCCTGGCCCACGGTGTGCATTTATTCAGTTTCCCTTGTCCTAGACGTCTAAGCTACATTCCCTATTCAATAATTATGTAAGATTGAATTATCATTTTGTGCTTCTGAGTAAATGAAGTTTTTCACTCAAGATCAAAAATATTCCGAAAAAATTAAAAGAATGGAGTGATGTAAAAAAAGGAGCCCTGGACTTATTTTAAAAGCCAGGTTACTCCTAATGAACTCACTAAAAAGAGCGCAGCTGAAATAATGCTCAATTTCTCGAACAGTTCATCCATACCCTTCTTTTTGCCAAAGAAAGATTCACCCGCTCCACCGATCGCTCCAAGACCAGCTCCAGTGCCAGATTGAAGAAGTACCGTCGCAATTAATCCGATTGAACTAATCAGTAGTATAATCGTTAGAAAAACCAACATGTTGTCATTCACCTCCTCAACTCGAGTACGTTCATTCGTCATGTTTTTTTACAATTACTAGTAACCTATTTTAGCATAGAAAAAGAAAGAATGGCAAGGGACCTAGATCCGTATAACGGTACTAAGTCCCGAGTTTTTATTTTAATAATGGATAAAGCGATATTGTTATCTCGCTAAACTCTCTTTTCCGCGGTATATCGCAGATTCACCGAGTTCTTCCTCAATCCGTAGCAGCTCATTATATTTCGCGACACGCTCGGTACGAGCAGGTGCTCCTGTCTTAATTTGACCCGCATTAACTGCAACGGCAATATGAGCCATCGTGACATCTTCAGTCTCTCCTGAACGATGAGAAATAACTGCCGTATACCCTGCACGTTTTGCCATTTCAATAGCATCAAGAGTCTCGGTCAATGTTCCAATTTGATTGAGTTTAATGAGAATCGAGTTCGCGCATTTTTCTTTAATCCCTTTAGCTAAACGCTTAGGATTCGTCACAAACAAGTCATCTCCAACAAGTTGGATTTTCCCGCCTAAACGTTCGGTGAGTTTCCGCCAACCTTCCCAGTCTTCCTCAGCTAATCCATCTTCAATTGAAACGATAGGATATTGTTCAACTAAGCCCTCATAGTATTCAATCATTTCCTCTGAGGTCTTTTTCAAGCCTTCTCCCTCAAGATGATAAACTCCATCTTTATATAATTCAGTGGCCGCAACGTCTAATGCTAAACAGACGTCTTCACCAGGGACATATCCTGCCCGTTGAATTGCATCGACAATAGCAAGAAGTGCATCAGCGTTAGATTCAAGACTAGGAGCAAAACCCCCCTCATCCCCAATAGCAGTGGCTAGGGATTTTTCCTTCAATACGGCTTTAAGACTATGGTAAACTTCGGCACCCATCCGCAATGCTTCCCTAAAGCTTTTCGCTCCAACTGGCATAATCATGAACTCTTGGATATCGACATTGTTATCAGCATGTTGTCCACCGTTTAAGATGTTCATCATGGGGACAGGTAACTCTTTAGCATTGACACCCCCGAGATATTGATAAAGAGGCATGCCTACACAATCTGCGGCTGCTTTAGCATTAGCTAGAGAAACACCTAAAATTGCATTAGCCCCTAATTTTCCCTTATTATCTGTTCCATCAAGGGCAATCAGCTCCCGATCCAGTCCAGGTTGGTCAAAGGCATCTAGGCCCTCTATTTCAGGTGCGATCTCGGCATTTACATTCTCAACGGCATTTAAAACCCCTTTGCCTAAATAACGGGTTTTATCTCCATCGCGTAATTCAATGGCTTCAAAAGCTCCTGTCGATGCACCAGAGGGAACTGCAGCACGACCCATAGCCCCATCTTCTAAGGTTACTTCTACCTCAACGGTTGGATTCCCACGTGAATCCAGAATTTCTCGAGCATAAACTTCACTGATAGTTGACATTATTAAATACCTCCCATATTCTAATTCATTGAGTCTCATTATTTAGGATTACGGAAAAAATCCGGTAACCTCGATGGTCGTGTAGCTTCTCCCCGAAAGCGTTCACTTCTGTGGGAAAAGCTACGCTTGCAGGTCAATAAATCCTTAGGCTGTTATCAAACTTTTCCCCGTCATATCCATAGGCTGAGGGATATTCAAAAGCTTAAGCATCGTCGGTGCGATATCGCAAAGTGCTCCACCTTCGCGCAATTTACTGGCTTTGTATGTATCGTTAATCAAAATAAAGGGTACAGGATTCGTTGTATGTGCGGTAAGGGGTCTCCCCGTCTTAAAATCAATTTTGGCTTCAGCATTGCCATGATCAGCCGTAATCAGGATAGTACCCCCCTGTTTTTGGACCGCCGGGATGATCTTCCCGATGCATTCATCAACCGCTTCAATCGCTTTAATCACAGCCTCGAATTCCCCAGTATGACCCACCATATCGGAGTTTGCAAAATTTAAGATAATCACGTCATAAGAACCCTTCTGCACGCGTATCAAAAGTTCCTCTGTTACCTCAAGCGCACTCATTTCTGGTTTTAAATTATAAGTGGCTACCTTCGGTGATGGAATCAAGCATCGGTCTTCTCCTGGGCATGGATCCTCGACCCCGCCATTAAAAAAGAAGGTCACATGAGCATATTTTTCTGTTTCCGCAATACGGAGTTGTTTCTTATGCTGTTGAGCAAGCACCTCTCCCAGCGTATTCTCCAGATTTTGCGGAGGAAAGGCCACCGGTGTTTTAAGCGTAACATCATACTCAGTCAGACAAACATAATGAATGCTCGGATGTTCTTTGCGCTTAAAGCCTGTAAATTCTTCATCCACAAAAGCATGTGAGATTTGTCGGGCACGATCGGAGCGAAAATTAAAGAAGATGACACTATCGCCCTCCTGAATTTTCCCTAGAGGTTGCCCTGCACCGTCAATGATCACCGTGGGAACGACAAATTCATCGTTCACCCGAACATCATAGGATTGTTCAACCGCTGCAAAGAGATTGGGCGCTTTCAGGCCCTCACCTTGAACAAGTGCATTATAGGCCTTTTCTACTCGATCCCAGCGTTGATCACGATCCATAAGATAATACCGGCCGGATACTGAGGCAACTTGGCCAACTCCCAGTTCTTCCATTTTTTCATTCAATTGCCCCAAATAGGTCTTGGCACTTTGAGGTAGAACATCTCGCCCATCCAAAACCACATGGATAAACACGTTTTTTACACCTATCATTTTCGCCATCTCCAGCAGAGCAAAAAGATGGTCTAGATGAGAGTGGACTCCGCCATCTGAAACTAAGCCCATTAAATGTAAGGCTCCAGGTCCATTTTTAACCCGCTCCATGGCTTCCTCTAAAACGGGATTCTTCGCAAACTCTCCTGTTTTGATGGCTTTAAAAATCCGCGTTAGTTCCTGATACACGACCCGTCCGGCTCCAATATTTAAATGCCCGACTTCAGAATTTCCCATCTGTCCAGCAGGGAGACCTACAGCCTCACCTGAAGCTTCTAATCGTGTATGGGGATAGGTTTCTAATAAATGATCAAAATGGGGTTTATGCGCTTGAGCAATTGCATTTCCCTTCAACTCTGGGCTATAACCCCAACCATCCAGAATCATCAAAAGCAGGGGTTTTTTTGCCCGTTCATCTGTCAACGCTACTCACCTCACTTACAAAACTAAAATTTATACGGACCTTAAAGGGAAATTCTTGCATTCTCAATGAGTTGAGCAAAACCCTCTGCATCCAGACTGGCACCACCCACTAAGGCTCCATCAATATCGGGCTGAGTCATCAATTCTGCAATATTATCCGCTTTGACACTCCCACCATATAGGATGTTGACCTCATCCGCAACAGCACCCGCAATTCCCGCTAAGGTTGAGCGAATGGCTGAACACATATCCTGAGCATCTTGGCTGGAAGCCGTTTTCCCCGTTCCTATAGCCCAGAGTGGTTCATAGGCAATGACGACTCGCTTAAGCTCCGCTGGTGGCAAGTCCATTAAATCCTTCTCGACTTGTCCCCGGACCATAGCCAGCGCCCGTCCTTCCTCTCGATGAGCAAGATTTTCACCCACACAGAGGATAGGCGTCAATCCAGCTTTCAAAGCAGCCTTCACTTTTTTCGCAATCTCTTCATCTGTTTCATGTAAAATCTCACGACGCTCTGAATGCCCTACAATCACGTAGGTACAAGCGATATCGACAAGCATCTCTGCCGAAATCTCCCCTGTAAATGCGCCTGCTGATCCCCAAAATAAATCCTGCGCTCCAATATGGATCACGCTTTCTTCGAGATCATCTTTCAAAGCATTCAAAGCCGTGAAAGGAGCACAAACGACAACATCCACGTCTGTTACCTCTCCGACTCGGGCGAGAAGTTCACCGGCATAATCTTGTGCCTCCCGGACATTTTTGTTCATCTTCCAGTTCCCGGCGATAATCGGATGCCGTTTCGACATTAAATCAGTCTCCTTTGTCGTAAAAAATTATCTATCGTTTAAGGCTGCCACCCCAGGAAGAACTTTTCCTTCTAAAAACTCTAAGGAAGCACCGCCTCCGGTCGAGATATGGGTTAACTGCTCCGCAACTCCCATTTTTTCGACAGCTGCTACCGAATCTCCACCGCCAACAATCGTTGTTCCTGAACAGGCGGCTACAGCTTGGGCAACTTTTTCGGTCCCTTTTGCAAAGTTTTCCATCTCGAAAACACCCATCGGTCCATTCCATACAATGGTCTGAGCTCGGGTAATATGATTGGCGAACACTTCAGCACTCGCTGGGCCAATATCTAAGGCCATTTCGTCTTCACCTATTTGGTCTGCCGAAACGGTGCGATGCTCAGCCTCCGCCTTAAATTCCTTCGCAACAACAACATCTTGGGGAAGAGCAATTTCAACTCCTGATGTTTTTGCCTTAGTAAGCAACTCCGAAGCGAGAGCGATTTTATCCTCTTCCACTAAAGATTTCCCAATAGAATATCCTTGAGCCTTCAGGAAAGTATTTGCCATTCCTCCCCCGATAATGAGTACGTTGACTTTACTCAAGAGGTTCTCAATCACTCCGATTTTATCACTGACCTTTGCTCCCCCGATAATTGCCACAAACGGGCGTGCCGGATTCTCTAAGGCTTTGCCCATAACCTCAACTTCCTTCTGTAAAAGAAGTCCGGCTACCGCAGGTATATAATGGGCAACCCCTTCAGTCGAAGCATGAGCTCGATGAGCCGTTCCAAAAGCATCATTAACGTAGATTTCCGCTAAAGAAGCGAGTTGCTTTGCAAATTCTGGATCATTTTTTTCTTCTTCAGCATGGAAACGAACATTTTCCAGAAGAATAGCTTGCCCCTCTTTCAAAGCTTTCACCTGAGTCATTACTTCAGGGCCGATACAATCCTTGGCCAAAGAAACCTCTTGACCTAAGAGTTCGCTTAAACGACCTGCAACAGGAGCTAACGAATATTTAGGATTGACTTGCCCTTTCGGACGTCCAAAATGAGAAATAAGAATAAGTTTTGCGCCCTCTCCAAGTAAGTAACGGAGGGTAGGTAAAGCCGCTCGAATGCGGGTATCATCTGTAATTTTTTGCTGCTCATTCACAGGTACATTAAAGTCTACGCGCACCAGTACGCGCTTTCCCTGCACCTGAATTTCTTTAACACTTTTTTTATTCATATCTGCACTCCTTCCTTTCTGTACCTTCTTTCTATACGCATTTTCTATTATTCCTCAGATTGGATTTCCTACACATGAAATCCATTAACCCTTTCTTATTCTCTCTTTAGCAAAAGATTCCTGCAAAAAAAACGAGAAGATAATCTATACGCTTTTACCAAGGTCCATACCGGATGTTCAGTCTCTATGCCTGTACCCTGTTTGATTTGTACCTTGCAACCGCCACATTCTGTGATTATCTTTTGAAAATTTCCTTCAGCGACTCCCCTTTTCGCAGCCTGAAAGAGAGGGCTACCTATTTTCTGTGCTAAAAGATACTTTTCTTCCTTGAAACCAAAGCTACCGGAGAGGCCACAACATCCAGCATCCAGGTCCTCAACCTCAACACCTGGAATCAAACGTGAAAGTCGTAGCGCTGGATTTCCAATTCCCTGTGCCTTTAAATGACAAGGTGCATGATAGCCCAAGGAAATCGGGACCTCTTGAAAATTCTCTCTGAGCTTCCCTTGTTCATGCAATTCCCAAAGAAATTCAAACAAATCATAAGTCTGTAGCCCAATACGCTCTGCTCCCGCTGCATTGACACGTGGATACTCCTCCTTCAACGCTAAACCGCAACTAGTGCAAGAAGTGATCACCGGTAAGCCTGCTTTCAAATATGGCGCCATGAGAGCCAGATTCTGCTGCGCGTTCTCCTCTGCTGCTCCAAAATTTCCATTGGCTTGCAAAGGAACGCCGCAACAATGAAAATCCGGTACAATCACCTCAAACCCGTTATGTTCAAGAACATTTACTACAGCTTCTCCTGTCTGAGGCTCATTATAGTTAACAAAGCATCCTGGAAAATAGACGACCCTTTTTTCACGGTCTGAGCTTGCAGAATTTATATTATTCTTCTGTCTCATTCTTAGCGTCTTTTGGAAACCGATTTGGTACTCTGGAAGCGGCGCGAATTGACTGAGTCCTAAGGACTTCTCCATTAGCCAACGTACCGGAGCTCTTCGCAGCACTCTTTGAGTTAGGCTGGGCCAGAGCGTCCCCATTCTTCCTAAATAATCAGCACGTCCGAGTAGACTATTCCTCAGCGTATGACGAGAGAAAGAATGAGAAATTGCAGCTCGCCGTGCACCAAGGATCATTTCTGTGATTTTTACCCCTGAAGGACAGGTCACCTCACATGTTTTACAATTTGAGCAGTAATCTAAGATGGACGTATCCAACCACACACCCTCAAGCCGTAATCGCTCTAGATCAGGTCCCAAATTTTTGGGTCCAGGAAAAAGAGGATAAACAGCCGCAACTGGGCATTGAGCAGTACAGGCACTGCACTTGATACACGCATCAAGCTTCTGATCTCTTTCCCACTCTGATTCCATCACTTGACCAGCCTTTCATTCTCGTTCGCTTAACGCTCTTTTGTTATAGGCTTTCCCCAGCGAGATAACCACTCACGATAGAAACTCCGCCTCCACAGTGCTCAACCCAGGGATCCCAATGAGCAAGCATACGTCCGACAACTCGGACATTTTCCAAGCCAATATCCCCCTCTTGCAGATCAAGAGGACGAAGTTCTTGATCGACCTCAACCCCAAGGCGAGCATAGGGTTGTTCTCCCAAGAACTGAGCCTGAGTCCACCCTTCGGGTACAAAGAGAGGGAGTCCTAAAACTTTTTCTCTGACTCCGTCTGGCGTCACTTCGATTCCTCCTCCGAAAATCCCGCCTGTCGCGAGAATAAATTCCCGTGCCTTGAAAAGGGAATCTCTCCCTTTGCTTTGCACATGAACTTGCTTACAGATTTTCCCCTCAACATCGGCCTTTAAAACTCCGCTCCCCAGGATAATTTCTCCTCCGAATGCTTTAAATTTTGTTTTTAGAGCTCTCTCAAGAATTGTTCCTCCGAAAGCTGGCGGCATGTCTGTCATCTCGACGACAGGGTAGGGAAATTGAGCGAAGAGATTCTGTAGATCCTCCGAAAAAATGCGAGTTAAACCCGGGAAAATAACAGCCACCTCACTTCTTTCTCTTCCCGCTTCCTTTCCAGAGATATCTTTAGCCAACTTATCCAGCAACTGCTTTAGCTCTTTCCTCCCCGCCTCCGTACGCCAAAAGCGAGCATATTCCATTCCATTTACAGCCTTACCTGCTTGTTCCCAATCAGCAAAAGCTGAAACGCGGAAGGGATAAACACTGACTTTGCTTTGAGGAAACTCCTTTTCCAGGTTCGCTTTAACGACCGCTGCAAAAAAATCTCTCATCTCGCGAGGTGCCAGTAGCACAATCTCTCGAGACTGAGCTAGTACCTCAGCCTTTAGGCCCATCGGCACAATTTCGGTTGTTCGACAAGAACCCAGAGGAGTCAGAATGAGGAAAGACTCTCCCTCATTCATTTGATACTCGGGAAATAAGGTCTGGAAATAGTGGAGCCCGGCCCGAATATTCTTCTGCTGGAAAAGAGCATACGGATGTTTCTCAAGTTGGGCTAACCGTGCAGTAGCTCCAATATCCAACGCTCCTGAACTATAGGTAAGACTTCCTGTCCCTTCGGAAATGAGCAACATCTTAAGTCCACGTTCGGAAGCACGGATCCCTGCGACTAATCCAGCCAATCCCCCTCCAATAATTACTCCATCCCACATACTCGGTATCCCCCTTAATCCTCTGCCCTAAGTCGTAATACTCCAGCATAAATAGCCCGTGCCAATTCCGTCTCACGGAGCTGTTGACCCCACAAAACAGGCCGAATTCCCTTCCACCGTTGATCAAGAAATTGGGTCAATTGTTCATTTAAAGAACCGTATCTCTCTTCTTTCCAAAGCAAAGGTAAAGCCCGATAACTGCAAAAGGCCCCCTGACAGGTTCCCATCCCCAAACGAGTTTTGCGCCGAATATCCGACAGAGTGTAATCATCACTATCTTTAACAGCATGCTCGACCTCAGCAACGCTTACTCGCTCACATTCACAGAGCATCTGCCCCTTCGCCGGATTTTTCTCGATCTGATCCAGGACAACTTGGGATTGCTCTCCAAGCCGTTCCAACATTTTATCTGATGCTCCCAGTGGCAAAAGTTGAAAGGCCCGAGCTCGAAGCTCTTCTGTGATATGAGGAACAAGACTCTCCTCAGCCGTCCGACATGGGACCGTGTTTCCTAACTTTTGTGCGACCCAGTCTGCGACCTTTTCTGCCATCAAGCGGTAGGTTGTAAATTTCCCCCCGACAATACTCAAAAATCCTTGAACGCCATCCTGAACTTCATGGTCAATGAGCGCAAAAGTCCGACTCACTTCACGACCTTCTTCCTCTGATCCAGGAACTTCCGAATCCTCACGATGTAACGGCCTCACTCCGGAAAACGCCCGAATGACCCGTTGCTGGTTTATGGCCGGAAGAAGCTTTGCTCCTAGTGCCATCAACTGTCCGACTTCTTCTTCTGTCGGTCGGTTTTCCAAAGGGGAATTGACAACTTCCGAGGTCGTACCGAGGATCGTTATAGTCTCATGGGGAACAAAAATATCACCATCTCCAGGTGTCCGTAGGCGATTGATCACATGTTTGAAGAGGCGACGATTAAACGCGAGAAGTGTTCCCTTATCACAAATGACTTCAAGCGAAATATCCGCTGATAGGGCAACTTGTGATGTCCATGCTCCCGCTGCATTCACCACAATCTCAGCTTCTGCTTGAAATTCCTCCCCCGTTAAACGGTGAATTCCAGTTACACCCGTAATCTGATCCCCTTTGCGGAGAATTTGATTAACCTGATGATACGTCTTGTACTCTCCACCGTAGCGTTGCGCAGAGCGGGCATTCGCCCAAACTAGCTTAAAACCATCAACCGCAGCATCAGGCACTTCGAAAACCTGCACCGTATCTTGATTAAGCAGCGGTTCTTGAACAAGCGCTTCAGCAGTCGATATTTTTCGGACCGGAATTCCTGACCTTTGACAACCTGCTAACCAACGCCGTACAAAGCTAGGATCATCTTCCTCAGTCTGAATAAACCATCCTCCTGTATCGGCTACACAATTAGCCGCTATCTTTTTAAGTATGCGATTTTCTCGGATGCATTCCTCTGCTGAAACCGGATCTTTCACCGCGTATCGAGCTCCGCTATGCAACAATCCATGAAAGCGTGAACTCGTCCCATAAGCCAGATCTCCCTGTTCAAAAAGCAGGGCTGATATACCACGCATACTTAAATCTCGTAGGATCCCAACACCGGTTGCTCCCCCGCCGATAATGATGACCTGAGCCGAATACGCTAACATTAACTTTCCTCCCTATCCTGACTCTCGGAATAACTAAAGCCACTGAAAAAACTGCTCCTGCGAACACTTCTTTCGGTGGCTTCTCTTCTTTCGCGGCAGTCAAAGGATTTAATATCGTTTCCGCAACGCCGTTGATGGAATTCCTAATTCATCTCGATATTTAGCAACGGTACGACGAGAAATCTCCATTTCCTTCTCTTTTAATAATTCCGAAAGTTTTTGATCCGAATAAGGCGCTTTGGGGTTCTCACTGGCGATTAAATTCTTTAACGCTTGCTTAATCCCTTCAGTCGTCACGCCGGGTTCATTTTTTATTCCTGAAGCAAAGAAAAATTTAAATTCGAAAATTCCTCGCGGAGTCTGCACATATTTATTGGAGGTAGCTCGACTTACTGTCGATTCATGAACCCCAATTTCATCCGCAATATCTTTCAGTGTCAAAGGACGTAAGTATCGTACCCCTCGGCGTAAAAATTCCTCTTGTCGGTTTACTAGAGCATTAGCGACCTTATAAAGGGTGGTCCGGCGCTGTTCAATACTCCGAATTAACCAAGCTGCAGAATTAAGCTTTTGTTCTACGAACTTCCGGGTATCATCCTCTTTATTTTGACTTAGAGCTGTACGATAGGCTTGATTGATTCCTAGCCGCGGCACTGTAATATCATTGACTAAAATAATAAATTGACCCTCAATCTCTTCAACCACAACATCAGGCACAATATAACGAACTTCGCTTGATCCAGAAAAGCGCCGACCCGGTTTAGGATCGAGCTTTCGCACCCAATCTGCAAGGGCCTGAACTTCGGGGGTCGAAACTTTCATTTGAGTCGCAATTCGTTGCAAACGTCCCGCCGCTAAATCCTCCAAATGTCTAAGAAATTCCGACATATGAGCAGGTGCATCAGGAATCAAGGGAAGCTGAAGACGTAAACATTCTTCCAAATTGCGTGCCCCTACTCCCAACGGGTCAAATGACTGAACGATAGATAGTGCCTTTCCCGCACTTGCCACAGGAATCCCCTGTTCCCGAGCAATCTCTTCTAAAGGAAGTTCAAGATAGCCATTGTCGTCCAAATTACCGATGATATATTCAACCTGGTTTACCGGAATCGAAAGCTTTTGAACGTGAAGCTGTTCGAGCAAATGCTCCTGCAAAGTAGGAGCTGTGGCAACAAAAGGTTCCATACGCTTTGTTTCGGAAGAGCCAGGCTCATATTCCCGCGTCACTCTTTCTTCCTGTCTCTGAAAGTATTCCTCCCAGTCCATATCCCAGGTATTTTCTGCTTCATTATGTTCTTCCGAATTTTGGGTTGCATTTTCTTTCTCTGTTTCTGAATTTGCGCTCGATGCATTCTCCTCAACGACTTCCAGCAAGGGATTCTCCATCAACTGCTCGTCAACAAAGCTTGAAAGCTCAAGTGCAGAGAACTGCAAGATCGTGATTGCCTGACGTAATTCCGGAGTCATTATTAACTTTTGAGTTTGTTCTAGTCGAAGACCATAACCCATCCGCACGCTTTTTCATTTCCTCCTTGCAAATACTGCTTTGATCCATGTTTAACCGTTCTGTTCCTGGATCTTCTCAGCGAGTTCATCAATCTTTCTCATACGGTGATTCACTCCTGACTTTCCAACCTTAGGATGAAGCATTTCCCCAAGTTCTTTGAGACTCGCATCAGGGAATTCCAGCCGCAGTTCTGCAATTTCTCTTAAGGGCTCTGATAACGATTGTAAGCCTATAGTGCTCGAAATCTTATTTATATTTTCAACTTGGCGAACTGAAGCATCCACCGTCTTATTCAAATTGGCGGTTTCACAATTCACCAAACGATTCACTTGATTACGCATATCCTTAAATACTCGGACATTCTCGAATTCCAATAGCGCATGATGGGCCCCAATAAAACCAAGGAACTCCACAATATGTTCACTTTCTTTGATATAAACAACATGCCAATTTTTACGAATACTCACCTTGGCTCCAAGGTGAAACCGATTTAAGAGTTTGCATAACCCTTCAGCCTGATGCTCATCATTTGTAATAATCTCCAGATGATAAGTTCCTTCCGGGTTATTAATTGAACCTCCAGCCAAAAAAGCTCCTCTTAAGTAAGCTTTTTGATCACAACGATGCTTAATCAGATCTTCGGAGATTCCGGGTTGAATATCTCCATTTGCATCTAATATTCCCAACTTTTGAAGATCAGATTGACCTTTGGGATAAATTCTCACAAGATAAGAATTATTTTTTTTCAGACGAAGCTTCCGGCGAACGACGATATCGGCTGGTAATTTCAATACCGTCTTTGCTAACCGATAAATCTTCCGAGCAACCGGAGCGCTTTCGGTCACGACATTTAAAGCGTAAACTTGATTTGAGATCTGCAACGTTCCATCCATCCGGATCAATGCCGCAAGTTCAGCTAAATTACAACACACCTTGGGCACTGTGATTCGAGCTAACTCCTCTTTTGTCACCGCACTAAAAGACACTGCCCTCAGTCCTTTCTAAGACTCATCCCTTAACTTTTGACTTAAAAGGTAAGAATCCACTAACGCGATCTGTTCGCCCATAGGTTTTAACCGAAACAGAAGACGAACCAATTCCCGAGCCAGACGCGTCGAATCATGGCGTATGATGTCATCAGCCTGCAGCACATCTCGTTCTACATATTTTACCCCTAACCATTCTACATTACGGGCTTCCCCATTAACCGGAAAGGAGTCTTGCTGAGCATAACGTTCCAACAATTCTTGGGGAATCTCTCGATTATTAGCGAGAACAACATCAACAAAATTTGCGCCGCAATGATCGACAATCGCCTGAAGATGATCAGCTACCGTGTAATCATCGGTTTCACCCGGCTCAGTCATAATGTTACAGACGTAAACACACGGAGCGGAAACCTCCTTGATCTTATCCCGAAGTCCCTCCACTAAGAGATTAGGAAGAACGCTCGTATAAAGACTTCCCGGTCCCAAGACGATCAAGTCTGCTTCTTCAAGCGCTTTCAAAGCCTCAGGCATAGGATGGCAATCACTGGGTTCCAAAAAGACCTGTTTGATTCGCCCTTCCGCATCGCGGACGGCTGTTTCACCTTTAATTACGGTTCCATCTGCAAGCTCTGCACCCAATATGACTTGTTCTAGCGTCGAGGGATACACATTTCCCCTCAGGGCAAAGACCTTACTCACAGACTCAATTCCCTTTTGGAAATCGCCAAAAGTATCAGCTAAACCAGCGATCAGTAAATTCCCCAAGCTATGTCCCTTTAACGTCCCCGTATTAAAGCGGTAGGAAAATAAATGCTCCATGATATTTTCTGTATCAGCTAAAGCGACAAGACAGTTACGAACATCTCCCGGGGGCAAAATTCCCATTTCATGACGAAGTTTTCCCGAGCTTCCTCCATCATCCGCAACCGTGACAATTGCCGTTAAATTACACGTATATTCCTTTAAGCCCCGCAAAAGGGCCGAAAGTCCAGTTCCTCCGCCAATCACGACAATTTTGGGACCGCGTCGCAAATGTTGGCGTGTATACATTACATCTACAATTTTTCCCTCATCATCAGGCAAAAGGGCTGAAATGATTGAACTTAACATGCGTTTAAAACCAATGAAAATCGCAACAATCCCTATTATCGAAATAAAAATACCCATCGGCACAGCGGTTCTTGGTGCACTTCCCGTTAAATGATAAACCATTTCACGAAACTGCACTTCCAAGTACCCCAAGGCAACTCCATAATTCATGACGGATAAACCCGCAGCAAATAAGAAGATCCCTAAGACGGCTAAAAGGAACCAACGTTTCACACCGAGATTAGGATAAAGCCACTTAAGGGCATTGGATCGGAAATCGCCTGCTTTTCTTTTCATCGCGCTTTCTCCCCTTTTCGGTTACGTGCAGCATCCCGGTGCTTAACACTCATCGTATAATGCTGCTCGTTCAAAAAAAGCCCGATCCTTTCCGCAATCGCAACTGAACGATGTTGCCCCCCCGTACAGCCAACGCCAATCACCAAATGACTTTTTCCTTCTTTAACATAGTAAGGAAGAATATATTCAAGCAGATGAAGATATCTATTCATAAATTCTTGTGCCACTGGATTATTAAAAATATAATTTTGGACCAGAGGATGTTCTCCTGTTAGAGGACGAAGTTCTTCCACATAAAAAGGATTAGGCAAAAAACGAACATCAATTAACAGATCAGCATCAAGGGGTACCCCGTATTTAAAGCCAAATGAAATAACAGAGATCGCGAGCTGTCCTTGTCCTCGCCCTTCGCCATAAAGTTCAGTAATTTGCTGTCTTAACTGCTGCGAAAGGAGATTTGAGGTATCCATAATCTTATGAGCTTGCCCGCGTAATTCTGCTAGAAGTTTCCGTTCCTCATTGATTCCATCCAGAATCCGTCCTTGAGGCGATTGCGGATGCCTACGGCGGGATTCCTTATAGCGTCGTACAAGAGCTTCATCTGAGGCTTCAAGGAAAAGAATCTCATAAAGGAAGCCTTCTCTTTCCAAGTCTTTAAGGGCTTCAGCTAAAGAAGTAAAGAATTCTCCTCCTCTTAAGTCACACACAATAGCGGCTTTAGATACTTTTCCTTGAGACTGAGCACATAGCTCAACAAATTTTATAATAAATGCGGGCGGTAAGTTATCAATACAAAAATAACCTTGGTCTTCGAGGCACTGCAACGCCTGGGTTTTACCAGCCCCCGATAAACCCGTTATTACTAACAGTTTCATAGATTTACGATCCAACCTAGCCACCTCCTTAAATTTTGTCTGTATATCTTATTGAATGATAAAAATGTCTAGTACCCGTCTATTATATTATGTTAAAACTGAGTCCTTAACCTCTCTAAGATCTTGCAAACGGAGTTACGTTACAGACACTCGGACGGACGCTCGCAGACCAAGCTAAGAGCCTAACTGCTTATGCAAGTAGCAGGGTTCCCTCCCGATTCGCCGTCCTTGGCTCATGGTCGGCGAGTCACATCCGTGTGACTCGTCCCGCTAAAGCAAGAGCAGTTTTGCCCAAGCTTGGTATCTGCTCGCTTTAAGTCCTCGCTTACTGTAATCGTAACTCGCTTCGAAGAATTTCACGAGTAAAACCTTTCATCAATTGCTTAAGTAAAGCCTAAGAAGCAACCGAAGGATTTTGATTTACAAGAGGGAGCGACTTCAAAGCGAGCGGATACCAGACTTAGCAAAAAGGGCGTAGCGGAGACGGGTTGGAAACAGGACGTTTCCAACTGGCCAGTAAGGCAAGGATGCCGATTTTGCCAGCGCCCCGTCGGAGAGAAGGACTTGAGCGTTAGTCTGGTACCGCGCAGCTTACAGAGTGACCGGTGTAAAGCAAAATCCTGGAGAATATGCTCTGATAACACCTTAAGCTCTACTTCGCTGCAGCAATTTTGGTGGCTTCAGTCTGAGCCTGTGTTAACGCGTCTTGTGGTGCTGTTCCTCCCCAGGCTTTCTGCCACGCTGTATCTTGTAAGGGCAGGAGTTTCCATTCCAAGGCGTCCCCAGTTAAAGGCCAGAGCTTATTCAAACTCTCCGCGACTTGAGGAGCGACTCCTTTTTGTCCCTCCGGTGTCTGATAATAAGCCACACTTGCCGGGAAATGTGATCCAGCCTGAGCAAAAACTCCTTCGACCTCAGGTTTAAGAAGTGCTTCTTCTACGCTCTTAATTAAGGGCTTAAGGGCATCCGTTGTTTTAATCGAAGAATTTGCGATTCCAAGGGTTGAACCCGCTAAGCCTTGTCCTTGTCCACCCAAAAGGTTCGACAACGGGATACTTCCCCAAGGAATATTCGCCTGAGTTAGGGCAGGAGCTTGACTTGCCGGCGCAATCATATAGACAGCCTCTTTATTTGTAAACAACGCCTGCGGATTTGGGTCAACCCGAAGAATCTTCGCATCGCGCCAGGCTTGAAGCTGCTGGAGAAATAATAAATTCGCCGGATCGTCTAAGGTAAGGCTTGCTCCGTTAACAAGCTTTCCGCCTTGACCGTTCCACCATAAACCGAGAAGATTACTATTAAGTGAAGGTATCGCCATCACCCCTTTAGTCTCGATCCAATAGGTTAAATTCGGCGGAGGCTGAACACCATCTGTACGGTAGTAAAGTAACGGAATATCAGTAAGCCAAGGCTGTGCATAAACTTTATCCCCATAACGATAAGGAGAAACTAACCCCGTAAATGCATCTCCTTGCGCATCCACAGCTGCTAGAGCCCCTTGAGCATAGAGTTTCGTCAGCGTTTGCTGAGATGCGATAAAGATTTCCGGGCCTTCACCACCCGCTTGGGCTTGATAGGTTAATCCCGCTAATTGTTCCTCTGGTATCGCCTTAGCCTGGAGTAAAACCTCAGGGTGCTGATCCATAATAAGTTGCAGTTGTTTGTTTAAATTATCCGCTTCAGCGCCCTGCAGTGTATACCAAATCTCAATCACTGCTGGAGCCGATCCACCAGGCAGCCCCTGCTGAGGAGCTCGGTTACAGCCCGTCATAAATCCAAGTCCAAAAATTAGTGTTATGATGGTCAGTCCAAATCTGATCTGCGAAGAAAGCCTGTTTTTCATCGTTTCGCTCCTTCGTTAATTACTCATGAATCGTGTTCAAGGGAAGTCATCGTATAAACTTCAGTCAGTCCCTTTTGATAGAAAAACAAAACCCATTTTTCTTTTGAAAAATACTCAACAGCTGTTGCGCGTGCCCATTGACGCCGATCCATCTGCTTTTTGGGGGGAATTTGAGTTTCCCAACGTTCATCCCCTTGGATTTGAGCCTTATAACTCAAATAATCCTCAATCCGTTCCCCTTCTGGAATTTGTAAAAATTCCGGAACCGATGCAGGACGTTCCCAATAGAAATAGTCATAACGCAAACGTTCCCTAAGCTTTTCTTTGAGGGAATAAACTCCTTCTTCGGCCTTTATTAAGCTCGCTTCGAGAAACTCCCACAACTTGTTAAAGAGCGCTTTACCTGACCAGCTTTGTCTAAACCATCCCTGGTCGTGCCAATACTCTGCCATTTCATGATAAAAATCAAACGGAGTAGGAAAGAGAAGCACTGCTTCGCGCAAGATCTCCCGAAACTTACCCGAATTATAATATCGGTCGAGAACCTCCTCTAATCGATGGAGTTTAAGAAGCTCTTCATGACTCAGCGTACGTGTCTGCAGAATGGTATAGGGAGGATCTGGGGAAAAAACCAGTCCATATTCCTGACTTTTCTCACGCAAACCTGACCCTTTCAAAACCTTAAGAAATCCGAGTTGCAGCATATCGGGTTGAACCTCATAGACATCATTAAAGGACAATCGAAAATGTTCCCAATCTTCTTCTGGTAAGCCTGCTATGAGGTCTAAATGCAGGGGTATCGTTCCTAAGCGTTGTATTTCTCGTATGTAACCTGACCAGTGATCAAAATGCTGGGTGCGTTCAATAATTTGCAGCGTTGGACGATAGGTTGATTGAACACCTACTTCGAATTGCACCAGCCCCGCAGGATATTCCTTAAGATAATTGCCCCATTCTTCATCTAAAAGTTCCCCTGCAATTTCGCAGTGAACTCGAATTCCTTCATCGGGCGGATAATTTTCAGCTTCTTCTCTCACAATGTTGAGAATTTGAAAAGCATGTTTTTTATTAACATTAAAGGTCCGATCGACAAATTTGATCGTTCGTGCGCCATAGTTAAGCAATCGCTTTAAAATCATTCGAAACGTCTCAGGGTCTATGTAACGAACTCCAGGTATAGTCGAAGAAAGACAATACTGGCAATTAAAAGGACACCCTCGTGTCGTTTCAACATAAACTAGACGTCCTTTAAAATCCTCTTCTTCTTGATAAGGAATCGTGTTTTCCGATAAAGGCAACAATGGGCGAGGGGGATTAACTCTAATCTTTATGCCTTCTGAAGTCCGTTTACGCCAAGCTAAACCCAGAACCTGTTCCAGATTCAGCTTATCACGCCACGTTCGAAGCAGCTCTATAAAAGTGACTTCTCCCTCTCCGTAAACAACCCCGTCCACCTCTGGATTTTCCTTCAGAAACTCACCTGCATCATACGAAACCTCTGGGCCTCCTAAGATAAAACAAGTGTCTGGACAAACAGGACGTAATCGTCGAATGACCGCTAAGGTCTCCGTAAGATTCCAAATATAACAGGAAAAGCCAACGACTTCTGCCTTGGCTTCATATATTTCTCCCGCAATTTTCTCGACACGTTCGTTAATCGTAAACTCACGGATTTCCGTTTCCGGGAACTCAGGACAAACGGTATCACGCAGGTAGCGTAGGGCTAGATTGGTATGCACGTATTTTGAGTTGAGACAGGCTAAAAGGATACGCAAAGAATCGACTCCTCTCCATATTCAGTATAGCCTGAACTCGGGCACATTGCAATTCTTATGCCAACTAACGTTTGAACCCTCCAGGGAAAAGAATCGGTGCTACCTTGGAACTCAAAATTCCGAAGGTATACCCCTCTTGCTTAAGATATTGGATGATTTGCGGTAAAGCCTCAACCGTAGTTATTTTACCTTGTGCATCATGCATGAGCATAATCACTCGATCTTTCCCTGGTACTTGTCTTTTTACATTCTGAACCAATTTATCTACCGGAACCAGAGGGGCAACAGCGTCGTCAATACTTACATTCCAGTCATAAACAAGATAGCCAGCAGCATCTACAGTGTTGTAGTAGCTTACCGAAAAGTGTCCTTGTGTACCACCGGGAGTCCGAATAATAGGAGGGCGGATTCCGACTAAATTATTAATCAAAGCTTCGTTCTTTTTAATGTTAACTAGGTATGATTGTGGGCTATTATAGATCTCTTCATACTTATGAGAATAGGTATGATTTCCAATCGCGTTTCCTTCTGCGAATTCCTGTTTTAAATAATCCGGATATTTCTGGATTTGCGTTCCGATTACAAAAAAAGTAGCATGAACCCCTTCGTCCTTAAGAATTTTCAAGATTTGGGGAGTATTGGGGGATGGGCCATCATCAAAAGTTAGATAAACAACCTTCGCCGGTTCGGTACTAAAGATCCGCGTACGCATAGCAAGGCCAGGTGCCATCGGCGGACTTCCTGCTAATTCGTAAAACGGTCGAAGCGGAGTTTGGGGAGGATCAGGCTGAGGCGGTGCCATGAAAATGGGTACATCTGAAACAAGTTCCTGCTGAGAGAGTGACTCTGTCGTATCTGAGTCACTCTGATTTTCTGATGGGGAATTTCCGTTCTCTTCTGTCCCCCCACTTTTCGATGATTGCCCAGCTAAATCGTTTTGACTGACTTGGGTTGTCTCCATCGATCCTTCTGAATGATAGGCTTGGGAAGAAGCAGAGGCTGTTCTACTGCATCCTGAAAGGCCAAAGGAAAAAACGATCATTAACAAAAACAAATAACGTATCACGAGATTTAACTCTCTTGGCTTACTTATGATTAACATTCTGTCTGCCCTTCTTTAGCTAATATCCTATTAAAATATTTCATTTATTCCTGTTTTACTCACTCGCTCGCTTGAGAACATATCTTTCGATGGCTTTGGCCACTCCGTCTTCTTGATTCGTTGATGTCACAACATTAGCCACCTCTTTCACCTCTTGACGCGCATTTCCCATGGCCACACCCATACCCGCATATTGAATCATTTCTAGGTCATTCAAGCTGTCACCTACAGCCAGAACCTCCTCTTGTTTAACCCCCAGGCGCTTCGCTAAGGAGGATAAAGCGACCCCCTTACTGACTTCAGAATGAATAAGTTCTAAAAAATTAGGTTTTGATTTAGTGGTTCGTATTTTTCCCTCATACTGGAGATTAAATTTGTCATCCCAACCTTTTAATATCTCAGGTTCTCCAAAAAGAAGAATTTTCTCAACGCCCTCTTTTTCAAGGGCCAAACGTTCCTGTAGATTCGTTTCTATAATAGGAACCCGAGTTGCGCGTTCATAGCTCCTGGACCACTCATTCATTTCTTCGACAAAAACCTGGTCTTTAAGATAAACCTGAAAATGAACCTCTTTTAGTAAAAGCCAATTGATAATATTCTGAGCCGTTTCAATCGGTATCACTTTTCGATAAAGTACTTTTTCACTTAGCGCTTCCTGAACCATTGCGCCATTATACGTAATCACAGGCACATCTAGCTCTAATTGTTGAGCATATGGGCGTACCGAAGCAGGCATTCTTCCTGTAGCAATCGTAACATAAACGCCTTTCCCCTGAGCCTGCCGAATCGCCTGAACTGTCCGTTCAGAAATCGTCCAATCTTCCCTAAGTAGGGTATCATCCATATCCATCGCTATTAAGCGAATATTTTCGTTCAATGGCAAACTACCATCTCCTTATATTTCTTATAATTCGACAGATCTAGAACTTTTCCTTTAAGTTTTAACAATCATAGAAGGCATGTGAATCGCTCACATGCCTTCTATGATTTAGTTTAAATAACGTTTTAAAAACTGCCCTGTATAAGACGATTCCTCTGCTACTACTTCTTCTGGAGTCCCCGCAATTAAAACTTCGCCCCCGCGATTTCCACCTTCTGGTCCGAGGTCAATCAAATAATCGGCCGTTTTAATCACATCAAGATTGTGTTCGATCACGAGTACCGTATCACCGGCGTCAACCAAACGATGAAGAACCTGAAGCAACGTATCGACATCGGCCATGTGTAGACCTGTCGTCGGTTCATCCAAAATATAAATCGTTTTCCCCGTACTGCGTCGGCTAAGTTCGGTTGCCAGCTTAATTCGCTGCGCCTCTCCACCCGAGAGGGTTGTTGCCGGCTGTCCGAGGCGAATGTAACCGAGACCCACGTCCTTTATGGTTTGCAACTTACGCGCGATTCGAGGGAGTGCTTGGAAGAATTCCACCGCTTCCTCTACCGTCATATCGAGAACTTCGGAAATACTTTTCCCCTTATAACGAACCTCAAGCGTTTCTCGATTATAACGCTTTCCATGACATACCTCACAGGGAACGTAGACATCGGGTAAAAAGTGCATTTCAATTTTAATAATCCCATCCCCGCGGCAAGCTTCACAGCGACCGCCTTTAACATTAAAGCTAAACCTTCCGCGAGCATAACCGCGCATCTTCGCCTCTGGGGTCTGGGAGAAAAGCTCGCGAATAAAGTCAAACACCCCTGTATAGGTCGCTGGATTTGAGCGTGGCGTCCGCCCAATGGGCGACTGATCAATATCAATGACTTTATCTAGGTACTCCAACCCTTCGATACTTTTATAAGCACCCGGTCTGAGTCTAGCCCTGTTGAGTTGCGAAGCCAAGGTTTTGTAGAGAATCTCATTAACTAGAGTACTTTTACCCGAACCTGAAACTCCGGTCACGCAAGTAAATAACCCTATCGGAATTTTGACCGTGATATTTTTCAAATTGTTTTCTTTAGCCCCTTTGACGACCAGCCATTTGCCGTTGGGCTTACGACGCTCCGTCGGAACCTGAATCTTTTTGTGACCGCTTAAATATTGACCGGTAAGAGAGTCCGGGTTCGCCTTAATCTCTTCTATCGTACCCTGAGCGACAACTTTCCCTCCGTGAGCCCCGGCACCCGGTCCAATATCAATAATATGATCTGCTGTTCGCATCGTATCCTCGTCATGCTCAACGACGATTAGAGTATTCCCCAAATCACGCAAATGCTCTAACGCCAAAAGCAACCGTTCATTGTCCCGCTGATGAAGCCCAATACTGGGTTCATCCAGAACATAGAGAACCCCCATCAAACTCGCCCCGATTTGCGTTGCCAAACGAATCCGCTGAGCTTCGCCACCCGATAGGGTCCCTGCCGCTCGACCGAGCGTAAGATAATCTAACCCCACATTAACTAAGAAGCCTAAGCGCTCGCGAATCTCCTTCAAAACTTGCTGGGCAATGATCTTTTCTTTTTCACTGAGTTCCAGATGGCGACTAAACTCTAAAGCTTCCGTAATCGGCATTCGGGTCACATCATCAATTGAGGCTTCTCCCACAGTGATCGCTAAAACTTCAGGCTTAAGACGTTTCCCATGACAAACCGGACAGGGGCGTTCACTCATATAACCTTCCATTTCTGTCCTGACATAGTCGGAAGACGACTCTTTATAGCGACGTTCAAAATAAGGAATGAGTCCTTCAAAGGGGGCATTAAAGATCTTGGGTTGATCAAAAATATTGTGATATCGGAATTGAATCGGTTGATCCGTCCCGTGCAAAAGTTCCTGCCATTGCTCGTCGTTTAACTGATCAATGGGAGTATCCATCGTAAAGCCAAGCGCTTTGGAAACGGCTTGGAGCATTTGCGGATAATAGTTGGATTGAGACTTTGCCCAAGGAGCAACCGCACCTTCATTTAAAGAAAGCTTTCGGTCCGGGAGGATCAAGTCGACATCAACTTCAAGGTTCGCCCCTAAACCGGTACAGGCTGGGCAAGCTCCATAGGGACTATTAAAAGAGAAAAGCCGTGGTGATATTTCCTCAATCGCAATCCCACACTCTGGGCACGCAAAATTCTCGCTAAAGAGAATCTCTTCCCCATCAATAATATGGACAATTACATTTCCTTCACCTAGTTTCAAAGCGGTTTCTAAAGAATCGGCTAAACGCATTTCACTATCCGGTTTGATTACAATTCGATCGATGACGACCTCAATCGAGTGCTTCTTGTTCTTCTCCAGTTTCAGTTCCTCGCTCAAATCATGGGTTTCCCCATCGACGCGGACTCGGACATAGCCTGATTTGCGCGCTTCTTCAAAAACCTTAATATGCTCCCCTTTTTTCCCTTTCATCAAGGGAGCCAAAATTTGCAATTTTGTTCGCACCGGAAAGGTCATGATCTGGTCTACCATTTGCTGAACGGTCTGTTGGCTAATTTCCCGGCCACAACGTGGACAATGGGGATGACCAACCCGAGCAAAAAGCAACCGCAAATAATCATATACTTCAGTGACCGTTCCCACCGTCGAACGTGGATTACGGCTCGTTGTTTTTTGATCGATAGAAATTGCTGGGGAAAGCCCCTCGATATAATCCACATCCGGCTTATCCACTTGTCCTAAAAATTGACGAGCATACGCGGATAAGGACTCAACATATCTTCTCTGCCCCTCCGCATAAATCGTATCAAATGCTAAAGAAGACTTTCCTGACCCAGATAAGCCAGTAACAACGACCAGTTTGTCCCGCGGAATATCTACGCTAATATTTTTTAGATTATTGGCACGAGCACCTCGTACCTTAATAAAATCCTGGGTCATATATCCTCCTTAAAATGCTTCCCTGTTTCACCTTATCACAACAAAACTCAAGTTAAGCGTATTTTACCGGTTAAATGTTTAACCTCTAATTTAAAAACCCGACAATTAGGTTCATCCGCTTCAAGATACTTTACGCCTTTCTCCATAAATTCACGAGAGTATTTTATTAAGAACGCAGTCAAAGCCTCGATCTTCTCTCCTTCATTGACTTCTGAAACCTTCCCAAAGGCAATGACGCTTTGAAATTTAACACTAAATCGATCAGGTAAAGTTTGAGCTTCACTCACCACGCAAAATGAAGCTTTGTTATTGATGGCCATATTATCTAACTTATGTCCTTCTCGCGCGCAGTGAAAATAGAGGGTTTGTAACTTTTCGTTGTAGACATAACTTAGAGGAACACCATAGGGATTTCCTTCTGCATCAACCGTTGATAGTGTTCCATATTCGGCTTTAAAAAGCGCTTCTTTTATCGCTCCATCTTCCATTTTGCGATCTTGCCTACGAAGTTCATGAAACATGACCATTCCTCACTCTCTTAGCCTTGCCCGTTTTACTGCCCGCTTTGCTCGCTTGAGTCCCGCGGTTCTCACGTTTCTTGCCCCGAGTCTGTATGGAATGCTTATACTTATTTTCTTCCCCTTTGAGTTCAATAATCGCATCCCGGATTTCTGCCGCCCGCTCAAAATCCATGTCCTTAGCAGCTAAGCGCATTTCTTGTTCCAGGCTTTTAAGAAGCGATTCCAATTCTTCAGGAGGAAGCTTACCTCCATATGCTGCTTTTTTCTCCGCGACCTTTGTTGCTTCCGGAACGTCATATATTTTCTTGCGAATCGTTTGCGGGGTAATCCCATGTTCTTCATTAAAAGCATGTTGAATCGTACGACGCCGATTTGTTTCGTCAATGGCTAATTTCATCGATTTCGTGATTTGGTCAGCGTACATAATGACCTTACCTTCTGAATTCCGAGCTGCCCGTCCAATCGTCTGGATCAAAGAACGTTCAGAACGTAAAAACCCTTCCTTGTCCGCATCCAAAATAGCCACTAAAGAGACTTCCGGTAAATCCAGACCCTCACGGAGGAGGTTAATTCCAACAACCACATCAATTTCCCCAAGTCGAAGTTCGCGAAGAATCTCAACCCTGTCAAGAGTGGTAATATCTGAGTGGAGATACTTAACCGCTAGGTTCAGATTTTTCATATAGTCGGTTAAGTCTTCCGACATTTTCTTAGTCAACGTTGTCACTAAAACTCGCTCATCACGGTCGATGCGCTGCTGAATCTCATTTAACAAATCATCGATCTGACCTTTCGAGGGGCGAACCGAGATTTCTGGATCAAGAAGTCCTGTCGGCCGAATGATCTGCTCGACAACTTCAGGACAATGCTCCTGTTCATAAGGTCCAGGAGTTGCACTGATATACAACCGTTGGGGAACCAAGTGTTCAAACTCATTAAACTTAAGCGGCCGGTTATCTAAGGCTGAAGGTAACCGAAAACCATAATCAATCAACGTTGTCTTACGAGAGCGGTCTCCTTCATACATACCTCGCACCTGAGGTAAGGTCACATGAGACTCGTCGATCATAAATAAAAAGTCCTTCGGGAAATAATGAATTAAAGTAAAAGGAGTTTCCCCTGGTTCTCGGAACGTAATATGGCGTGAGTAGTTCTCAATCCCGTTGCAGAAACCCATTTCACGGAGCATCTCAAGGTCATACCGAGTCCGTTGCTCCAAGCGTTGCGCTTCCAATAACTTATTTTCAGATTTTAAGAATTTAAGTCTTTCCTCAAGTTCTGCCTCAATATTTTCACAGGCCACCATCAATTTATCCCGCTCGGTAACATAGTGAGAATTCGGGAAAATGGAAACATGCTGACGTTCCCCGAGGATTTCTCCAGTTAAAACATTCACTTCATAAATATGCTCAATTTCATCGCCGAACATCTCCACACGAATCGCGCTTTCTGTGGACGCGGCAGGATAAATTTCGACGATATCGCCTCGCACTCGGAAGGTTCCGCGCTGAAATGCAATATCATTACGGTCATATTGGATAGAGATCAGTTTACGGAGTATATCATTACGATCGATTTCCTGTCCTTGCCGCAGTGACAAGATCAAATCATAATACTCATCCGGCGAGCCTAAGCCATAAATACAGGACACACTGGCGACTACGATAACATCCCGCCGTTCAAACAATGCAGCCGTCGCCGAGTGACGTAACTTTTCGATCTCATCATTAATCGAAGCGTCTTTTTCAATAAACGTATCACTCGAAGGAACATAGGCTTCAGGTTGATAATAATCGTAATAACTGACAAAATACTCAACGGCATTTTCCGGGAAAAATTCTTTAAACTCACTATAGAGTTGCGCGGCTAGCGTTTTATTATGAGCCAAAATAAGGGTTGGTCTCTGAACTTTTTCAATAATATTCGCCATCGTAAACGTCTTCCCGGAACCGGTTACCCCGAGTAGAGTTTGATGACGCTTTCCTTCTAATACCCCGGCGACCAGGGCTTCTATCGCCTGTGGCTGATCTCCGGCAGGTTGATAGGGAGCATGTAAGCGAAACTCCATGAACCTCTGATCTCCTTTCATTGGATTCATTCTAAATTAGATTATAACACTAATTCAAGGAAAACTTAAACGTACTTAAGAAACCTCGCATCATTTTCTTTTGGACAATGACACGAGGTTTACTTTTTGTAACTTAACTCTTTTTATCCTTAGAGCTATCTTTACTTTGCTGTCCCTGTTGTTCTTGCTTTCCTTGATCTTGTTGGCTCTTCTGTTGAGTTTCCTGTTGGATCATTTGGGGAGGAACGGTTCGATTCTGTTCACTTGAACTTTTTTCAGTCCCCAAAACCTTCCCTTGATCATCAAGGTACTCCCGCGTAATAGTTGTCTGCACCTTTTCCGTCACTTTAGTCGCACCTTGGGGAATATTCCCGCCTGTTCCAGTTCCCCCGCTTTGATTTTGTCCCTGCCCCGAGCTTCCCTTTTGGCCTTGACTGCTTGCTTGACTTCCTGAGTCTTTCTTGTCTTGACTCCCACTACTACTCGTAGAACCCTGCTTTTGTTGGTTCTGGCTTGATGTTTGCGCAGCCGTCTCAACCGCTTTGGCATAACTCTTCTGCACAACGGCTAAGTTCTCCGACGTGACTGATTTTACAGGGACGACTTTAGCCGGGACTTCTCCTTGCTCTCCTGTCACAGACTCACTGATATCCAACGTTTCTTTATTGACGATTCTTTGCGCCCACTGAAAAGCATTAACCCCTTGGATATATGGAGAGGTATCAACATCAGCCACTTGAGTACCGCCGGCCATTCGTTGTAAGGATTGTTGATTTGCCTGCCCCCCAACCAAGAGAACTTTTTTCTCCAACTGTTGGCTTTTTAACACCTCTGCTGCTTGAGCTGCCAGCTTTTCAGTTTGGGCAATCACCGCTGGAACCTTGTCCGGATTTTTTTGAAGTAAGTCCAGCAATCCCTGACGAGCTACAGCTTCTGACCCTGCTGGGCTCGCAATGACATGAACCGTTAATTTGGGATTCTTACTTAAGCTTTGCTTAATTACAGCTACGATTTCCTGAGAGGTACTATCGCTCGGATCCCCCTGCAACACAACAACCTGGCCCTCTGTTGCTTTGGTTAAAACGGGTTCTGCCATTAACTCTCCCGCTTTTTGGGGGTCAGGTAAAATGATTCCTGCAGGCTTAACACCAGCCGGTAATTCATTTAAAGCGACGACTGGGATTTTCTCTTCTTGAATGCTTTGCAGAAGTTCTGGGTTTCCGCCTTGATAAATGAGAACTTTTGCTCCTTTAAGTTGAGAAGCAGCGTCCTGGTTACTGCTCCCACCTGAGCTCTGTCCCTGACTGCTTTGACTCTTAGAGGAGGATATTACTTTGACCTCTATATTTTCCTTCTGAGCCATATCCTCAATGCCACGTTGAATTAAAGCTTTATTGGGATCCTGTTCATTTAAGGCTACTGCCATGACCATCTTCTGCTGACTTTGAGAAGTGCTTTGCGATTTTTGCTTTTTTCCAAGCAGGTCTTGTAGACTGCATCCCGTTATGGTTAAACTAAGACATAAAGGAAAAATAATCAGGAGTATTCTTTTCATGGGACACGCTCCTTCCCAGGCTCGAATCCTAACTTAGTTTTCCCCTGATTCTATGAAAAATGCGTATGAAAGGATGTCTTTAATGACTGGATTTTTAACAAGATTGTTGATCAACGCCCTAGCCTTTCTTATCACCCCATTTTTTATACCTGGTTTTTATCTTGAAGGTGTCTCAGCCGCAATCTTTGCCGCCTTGGTTTGGGGAATGATCAACACACTCATCCGACCCCTTTTCTCATTTTTTACATTTCCCTTGCAGATTTTATCGCTTGGCATTTTTACGTTAGTTATCAATGCTCTCATGCTCGTCCTAACCGCTACACTTGTGCCCGGATTTAGTATTCTCAGCTTTTCTTCGGCATTCTTTGGGGCCATCATTTTGAGTTTTGTAAGTATGGTTTTAACCCATTTATTTAAGTAAACTTTTAATATTTTTCCCTTTATTCTTTTTAATATCTATTCGCTATGAAATTTATGTCCAAATCCGGATTCCTCGGGGTATAAGCGAAAAATGCGCCGGGGTACATCCAGGCTGTTCTCCATCAACCTCAAGGAGCCCATCAGGATCTGACATAATCGTAATATTTCTCCCTCGATAAACAGAGACGCCAGGGACCTCAAGATGTTTACCTTGATAAATTTTGGGTAAATGTTGCAGAAGTTCTAGAGTGGTAAAGTCCCCCAGAGTGATGACATCAAAAAGTCCATCCGTAAAATCAGCGTTTGGAGCAATCATCATACCGCCGCCGAAAAAATGTCCATTGGCTATCATAATACTGTTGATCTGGTCGTTTACTACGTCTTTTCCATCAATAATACATTTCATGCGTTTGTTTTTATACGTTAAAATGCTCACTAGACTGCCTGCCATAAAGGATAACTTTCCACCGAAAAATTTGCTATGCCGGTTAACTCTCGCTACAGTCTCCCCACCTAAACCCACATCCGCGACATTGAGAAAATATCGGTGATGTTGAACCCCGAAAGAATCTTGATATTGAACGAGACCACAATCGATTGGGATAATTCGTTCGCGACGAAGGACATCAAGAAATGCTGCAAGTCCTCGTTCTTGATTTAGAGAACGAAGAAAGTCTCCTCCCGTTCCATGTGATAAAATTCCGAGACTTGCTTCTGCATTAATGGTTCGATTGTTTTCAAAGAAACCATTTACAACTTCGTTAAGTGTACCATCCCCACCGACAGATAGGATTTGAGAATAATCCTGTAAAGCTTGTCTCGTCAGTAAAGTGGCTTCTCCTGGATAAGTGGTTACGGCATAGTCTACGTTGATATTATTTTCTACTAGGGATTTATGGATTCTAGGCCACTCTTTCCTTGTTCGCCAGTTGGCAGATGCGGGATTTACGATAGCAAACCATGTCTTGTATTTCATGTTAATCTCCTTTATCTTTTCCAGTATAAAGGAAATTCTTAGAAAAATGAACAAGCACTGAGTGCTTAATCGCGCCCTGTGCTTGTTATATTCTTTGTTACTTAAGTCCTTCGAGATCTCTTAAGATCTGATTCAGCATTTCATCCCTTAGCTGATCCACTCGAGAGAAATCAATTTCATTCATATAAATGGATTTTAAACGTTCCCTTGCATTTTGAAACTGAACTAGGGCATTTTTGAGAGCACTACTAAAAGGACGATCAAGCCCTTGATCTTTTAATTCTTCGGGTCCACCCTGCCAAATCGCAAGATTTCTTTGGGGAAAAACAATACCGATGACCTTATCTGGGTAAAGAGGATGGAGTACCATATCTATAATCTGACCTAATTGCTCTGCTTCGCTAAGAATCCAATCCATCGCTTCTGAGGTTTCTTTTCCGTCCAAACGAATCTGATCAAAATCACTCAAATAATGAGGAGCAAGATTCAACCAACCTTCACAATCTAAACCATGGAGAAAAAAAGGAGTGACCTTACTTTTTTGAAGCTTGCGTAACGCGCCTTGCGCTTTACTCCAAGGCTCCTCCCTTCCTTCATTAAGATCTGAGGACGAATAGATGTTAAGTAACCAGGGGCGTTCCTGTTTTCCTTCAAAGGTAGGCGCCTTTGGCCGGATCTTTTCTCCAAATTCTTCAGCTAATCGGATTCCTATCTCTTTCTGAAGGCGTTTTTCTATATCTTCTAGCTCCAAAATCTGCAAACGATGCTGGTCAAGTTTACGTAGATCACATAGAGGCATGAAATCAACAAACTGCTCCACAATCCCAGGAGCACGCCACTTTAGGGGAGCCACTTCATAGAGGTCCAGCATGGCCAAATTACTCCGGCGAATACTAAAACCCGCCATTGAATCAGGATCTTGCGCAGAGCGCATGAAATCCACTTCATAACCCCGATCGAGTAGTTCCAGTCCAATCATTTTTATCATTGTCGATTTACCCGTTCCCGGACCGCCCATGAGGACATAAGTACGTTTCCATTCTGACATCATATCTGGCAAAAGCGATATGTAACCCCGACTCGTTACTCCTTCAGCGAAATAATGACGCACGCCCGGTTTTTGAACCATGTCCTTCCCCCCTGTTTGTTTTGCTCGTCGTAGTCTATGCAAACGGAAGGTGAAAGGTCACAGCTTTTGCATGAAAAATGCCGTCCTAAAACGTAGGACGGCATCATCGTTTTATTTTATTTTTTCTCGCAGGATCTGCACGGCTTGAGTTAATTGTGAATCATATTTTCTATCCGTCGGTGCAATAGTGGCTTCTTCACCTTTTTTTAACTCCACCTTAACATCAGGCTCGATTCCTTTTTTATGAATATCAATTTTATTCGGAGTTAAATATTTTGCAGTCGTCAGTTTAAGGCTTGTTCCCGTATCAAGTGGGAAAATGGTTTGAACAATCCCTTTACCAAAGGTCTTCACTCCGACAAGGGTTCCTGTTCCTCGGTCTTTAATCGCGCCCGCAACAATTTCTGATGCTGAAGCGCTTTCTTCATTGACAAGTACAACAAAGGGTTTTCCTAGAAAATTATCTTCAGCGGATTTTGTAAGCGTACGTCCTTCATTATCCACGATATATACCACTGGACCAGATTGCACAAAGCGACTGGCGACCCCAACTGCTGCATCGAGTTCACCGCCATGGTTGTACCGAAGATCTAACACAATTCCCTTGTATTTCGAAATATCCATTGTTTTTAATACACTAGCCAATTCATTTGCCGTATTCGTTGAGAATTGGGAAATGTCGATATAGGCAATGTCAGAATTACCGGGTAAGGCTTCTCCATCAACCGTGGGCACCGCAATCGCTTCCCGAGTTAAAGGTACTGACAACGTCTGTTTTGTGCTGTCACGATAGATCGTTAAATTAACTTTTGTACCGGGATCCCCACGCATCAACGCAACTGCTTTATCTTGTGGAATCGTTGTAGCGTCTTGATCATCAATCTTCGTAATAACATCACCCGGTTCAAGCCCGGCTTTAGCGGCTGGCGTATTTTTAATGGGACGCAAAACGACAAGTTTATCGGGATCTTTAAGGCTGATAATGATACCCACCCCGCCAAACTTCCCTTCAATCTGTTCCATTAACTGCGCATTTTCCTCAGCATCCATATAGACTGAATAAGGATCTCCCAATGAATCGACAATTCCACGTGTCGCTCCCTCAATGAGCTGATTACCGGAGGATTTTTCCAGATAGTCACTTTTTACAAGTTGTACTACACGAACCAATCTACCCATGTCCTGCAAATTCGCAACAACAAATCCAGCAACTGTTACGGTAAAGACAATACTCACAATACCTACGATCAACCCGACCTGCTTAAAAAAGTCTTTCCAATTTCTCTCTTGCAAAGTCATTAGCCCCTTCCCACCCTGCAACTCCTCAAAGTCATTAGCCCCTCTTGTCCCCATAGTTGAGACAAACCTTTGTGATATTATATGCTCATCCTATTGCACTCATACTTAATTAAAAAATTGCATGGGATCAGTAGGGTTCCCATTAACTCGAACTTCGAAATGCAAGTGGTTACCAGTACTCCAGCCTGTAGTACCTACATAGCCAATAACTTCTCCCGCTTTGACCTCATCTCCTACAGAAACTCCTAGTCGAGACTGGTGACCATAAAGCGAGGTATAGCCACCTCCATGATCGATAATTACAGCGTTACCGTAGGCTCCATACCAACCTGCCATGATAACCTTACCCGTTCCCGCAGCGAGGATCGCGGTTCCCCCTGGAGCGGGAAGATCTGTTCCCGTATGTAAACTTTTCTGGCCTGTCACAGGATGGATTCTCCAGCCGTAAGGACTGCTGACTTCATAATGCCCTGGCAGAGGATAAGTGCTTATTGTCCCTAACACTTTGCCCGATGAGGCCGCTGTTAATTGACGGATTTTCTGAGCCATCGCGGCAGAATCAGCCGCCAAGCGCACATTTTGTTCCGATAACTCATCTTGCGCTTTTTTATTCTGACTCAGGGCCTCTTGGTATTGTTGATTCTTCCCATCCAAATCCGCTTTCGCTTGCGCCGCCTGAGTTTGGAGTTGAGCCGCCTGATCACGGCGACCCTGCAATTCCTTCGTTTTCTGCTCAACAGCCACTTTCTCAGCTTGAATCTCCAACAAAATTTGTTGGTCATTTTCCACTAATTTTGTAAAATACTCGAGTCGGGTAATAAAATCCTCCAAGTCAGTCGATTGAAAAAGAACCTCCAAATAACTGAGTTGGCCTTCTTCATAAATTACCCGTACCCGTTTCTGTAAAACCACTCGACGATCGTCAAGCTCCTGCAGACGTTTCGCTAACTCCTTTTCAGAGAGACTAACATCCTTCTGGGCTTGATTATATGCCACTTGTTTTTTACTTAATTCTGTTTTGGCAGAGGTAATTTGCGTTGTTAGCGATTGAATTTGCGTTTTCAGCTTGTCCTCAGAATTGGTCAGTTGATTTAACTTTCCTGCGATTTGATTCTGCTCTTGTTCTAAATCTTTTTGTTGCTGAATCGCATCATTAAGTTCCCCCGCCTGGAGTGGGAGAACTATACTTCCGAGTAAAACGCCCGTTAATATAAGAGCTATTACTCCTCGTCTAGACATCTTTCCCCTCCTTTCTCATAACGTCCGCTGATTTATACTTTTAAAAATTTACGAAGCGAAATTACACTTCCGATTGCTCCTATTGCCATACCTATCAATAGGAGTAAGGACAGCACTTGGCCAATCAGATGATAATCTTGGACGACTGGCATAAACGTCAAATTAGAGCTGACATACCCTGCAAGCCATTGATAACCAAAACCAACAACAGGGATAGCCAACAATCCACCCATCATCCCAAGGAACATCCCTTCGATCAAAAAGGGCCCACGAATAAAACTATTGCTAGCCCCAACAAGCTTCATGATCTGAATCTCGCGGCGTCTTGAGAAAACATTCATCTTAATATTGAGAGAAATCAAAACTAAAGAAGCAACCGCAAAAGCGACAACAATACCAATCCCGATCCACCGTAACCAATGCGTAAAACTCAAAAGCTGTTCCATAATTCCTTGTCCATAACGGACTTTATCCACGCCCTTAAGCGCTTGAATCTGCTCTGCAATCGTTTTAACCTGTTGTGGGTCAGACACTTGCACCGTTAGTTTGTCAGGGAAAGGATTAGTCCCCCCTAAATCAGAAACTAACGTACTCGACTCCATGGATTGCGAAAATTCCTTTAAGGCCTGCTCTTTAGTCGTTAGGTCCACTGTAGTTACGCCGCTTAATCCTTTGACCTGGTTCTGTAATTCTTTAACTTCATCCAAATTCATCTTATCATTGGCAAATACGGCAATCTCGAGTTGAGATTCAAAATCCTTAGCCATGTTATTAGCATTAATCAAGAAGAAGACAGATGCCCCTAAAATCACAAGAGAAGCCATCACCGTGAAGACGGAAGCCAGACTTAGCCAGAAATTTCGACGTATGGATTTGAAAACAACTTGTAACATGTATTTTAGGGAGTTAATCGACATATCCGTATCCTCCCTGTTGATCATCTCGAGCGACTTTTCCATTTTCAATCGCTATGACCCGTTTCTGCATCTGATCGACTATATCGCGAGCATGAGTAGCCATAACGACAGTAGTACCCCGTTTATTAATGTTATAAAGCAAATCCATAATCCCCCATGCTGTCTCCGGATCAAGGTTACCTGTGGGCTCATCCGCGACGAGTAAGGCCGGATTATTCACGATAGCTCGCGCAACAGAAATCCGTTGTTGCTCTCCTCCTGAAAGCTCATTCGGAAAAACCTTTTCCTTAGAGGCTAAGCCCACAAGATCTAGGGCCTGCCTAGTTCTATCCCTTACTTCATTCTTCGACATCCCGATAACTTCTAAAGCAAAGGCCACATTTTCAAATACGGTTTTACTGGGTAATAGTCGAAAGTCCTGAAAAATAACCCCGATATTTCTTCGAAGTCGTGGAACGTCATGGTCCCTCATCCGCAGAAGGTTCTTCCCATTAATTATAACTTGCCCGCGGGTTGGAGTTTCCTCACGATAAAGCAAACGAATGAGTGTTGATTTTCCTGCACCACTTGGCCCGACTAAAAAGACGAATTCGCCATTTTCAATCGTTAGATTAATATCGACAAGGGCCCTGGCACCATTCGAATAAATCTTCGAAACATTTGTAAACTGGATCATTTTAGCCCTTTCCTCCCTCAATTAATGTGTCAGATCCCTTTTTTTCCCCTAACCTTATTTCAATTCGACACGAGGTAGTGATTTCCTGTAGGAAAAATAAAAAGCCCTTCATCTATTTTCACAGATTCAGGGCAAGATGACAAAGGATTTATTTACCAGAACGAAAGGAGTCCTGCAAGAATTAGGGTTTCATAAAATAACCCATAAATTTCGGCTATTTCCTCATTACTTTCTTTTTAGGACTTCATCAACTGCTTTAACAATGTCTGTCGGAGTTAGTCCATATTTCTCTAACAGCTCAAGGGGACGTCCGGATTGGCCGAAGCTATCTTTAAGCCCGACTCGAACCATGGGAGTAGGCGCGTTCTCAGCTAATACTTCGGCCACTGCACTCCCCAAGCCACCAATAATCGTGTGTTCTTCTGCTGTAACAACAGCGCCAGTAGCTTTAGCCATACGGGTGATTGTCTCTTCATCGAGCGGTTTAACGGAAGCTACATTGACAACTGCAGCCTGAACTCCGCGTCCTGCTAATTCTTCCGCTGCTTCTAATGCTGCAGCAACCATAACGCCATTCGCAAAAATAGTAACGTCAGAACCCTCACGAATAACGTTGGCCTTACCAATTTCAAACGTATAGTTTTCATCAAAGAGTATAGGAACATCAAGCCGTCCCATGCGGATATAAACAGGTCCCTTATATGCAGCTGCTGCGTCAATAGCTTGGCGTGTTTCTTCACCATCAGCAGGTACAAGAACTGTCATATTGGGAAGCGCGCGCATAATGGCCACATCTTCGATAGCTTGGTGAGAACCACCATCTTCACCCACGGTAACACCGGAATGAGTAGCCGCAATTTTAACATTAATTTTCGGGTAGGCAATTGAGTTGCGGATTTGTTCAAAAGCCCGTCCTGTTGCAAAGACAGCAAAGGTACTCGCAAAAGGAATCTTCCCGGCAGCAGCAAATCCAGCCGCTGTGCCCATCATATTCGCTTCTGCAATCCCCATATTGAAAAAGCGCTCTGGGTAATGCTTAGCAAAATCAGCAGTTTTTGTAGATTTTGATAAGTCCGCATCTAAAACCACGATGTTTGGGTTCTCGGCTCCTAAGGCGACTAAAGCCTTCCCATAAGCCTCCCGTGTTGATTGCTTAGCCAAGATGTGATGCCTCCTCTCTTAATTCAGCAAGCGCCTGTTCTGCTTGTTCTGCACTTGGAGCATTACCATGCCAGCCAACCTGGTTTTCCATGAAGGAAATCCCTTTACCTTTGATTGTCTTAGCTAATAAAAGAGTGGGTTTTCCCTTTGTCGCTTTTGCTTCCTCAAAAGCAGTGAATAACTGTTCAATATCATGACCGTCAACCTCGATCACATGCCAACCAAAGGCCTGCCATTTATCCAATAAAGGACTGGTCGACATCACCTGATCAGTGGTTCCATCAATCTGGAGTCCGTTGTAATCTAAGATGCCAGTGATGTTATCTAGTTTATAATGAGCTGCAGCCATCGCTGCCTCCCAAATTTGCCCTTCAGCCATCTCACCGTCACCCATCACTACGTAAACACGGTAATCTTTCTTATCCAGTTTCCCCGCCAAAGCCATACCATTGGCTGCGGATAAACCTTGACCCAAAGAACCTGTAGACATATCAACACCCGGTGTCTTTTTCATATCAGGATGCCCTTGAAGCATCCGTCCAGTTTGTCTTAAGCCTAAAAGCTCTTCCTTTGAGAAAAATCCTTTTTCAGCCAGAGCCGCATAAAGAACCGGTGCTGCATGGCCTTTTGATAGTACAAAGCGATCCCGATCTACCCAACTGGGGTCTTCGGGTTTAATCCGCATCTCGTGGAAATATAGCGTTGCCACGATGTCCGCAGCAGATAAGCTTCCTCCGGGATGACCTGATTTAGCTGGTAAAAGCTCAGTGATGATATCCTGACGAAGCTGGTTCGCCATGCGTTTCACTTCAAGAACTGACATGCTTAATCCCTCCTAATAACTGTTATTTCTCCTGTATTGGATTAAATTACTGAACTCATTATTCCCGAGGGATAATGAGTTCATCGTATCATCTATTAAGCTAATTCTTATTATTTTGCAGTTTTAGTGCTTTGCAAGTAGGCCGCAATGAATTCATCAATTTCGCCATCCATAACCGCAGCAACATTGGCAGTCTCCACATTGGTTCGATGGTCTTTAACCATATTATACGGATGGAACACATATGAACGAATTTGGCTACCCCAAGCGATTTCTTGTTGTTCCCCACGGATTTCAGAGATCTCATCTGCTTGTTGTTGGCGCTTAAGCTCTAACAGTTTGGCTTTAAGAACCCGCATCACATACGCACGGTTTTGAATTTGGGAGCGTTCACTCTGACACGCCACTACGATTCCTGTCGGTAAGTGAGTAATCCTCACTGCTGAGCTTGTTTTATTGATATGCTGACCACCCGCACCACTTGCTCGGTAAGTGTCAACTTTAAGCTCATCGGGATTGATCATGATTTCAGAATCATCCTCTTCCACTTCCGGTATAACATCTACTGAAGCAAAAGAGGTGTGCCTACGCCCAGCTGCATCAAAGGGCGAGATCCGTACGAGACGGTGAACCCCTTTCTCTGATTTGGCGTAACCATACGCATTCTCACCCGCGATTGAAATCGTAGCGCTCTTGATTCCAGCCTCATCGCCTGGAAGCAAGTCCATGGTTTCCACTTTATAGCCACGCCGTTCACCCCAGCGGACATACATCCGGTAGAGCATGGAAACCCAATCTTGGGCTTCTGTACCTCCTGCACCCGCGTGTAAAGTCAAAATAGTATTATTCTGATCATAAGGGTTACTGAGAAGGATCTCAAGTTCCAGTTTCTCAAAAATCCCCTGCAATTCCTTAACTTCTGTCTCAACTTCTGTCTCGAGAGAATTATCTTCCTCCTCCGTCGCCAGTTCGTAAAGCACAGTCAAGTCCTCAAACTTCGCATGAAGATCCTCATACATTTTAACTTTTGCTTGCTGAAAGCCGAGTTCTTGCATAACCTTCTGGGCAGAATCAGGATCGTCCCAAAAATCCGGGCGAGTCAAATCCAATTCTAAAATACTAATTTTATCCTTACGCTGAGCGACGTCAAAGAGAAACCCTCAAATCGGCTAAGCGCATTTCTAAACTTTCAAGCTCTCTTTTCCAGTCAGCTACTAACACTTATTTCATCCCTTTCAGTTGTATTGCGAGAGCATGTTCTGACAATGGCGCTTGCCTATCAAACTAGGGTTCAGTTTGATAACGGCTCGCTTAAAGTCTTCACCTGCTTCTCGCAATTCATTTAGTATTATTATAGTATTATTCTGTGGTCTTTACTCAGCTCCGTGGCAGTTCTTATACTTTTTCCCGCTTCCACAAGGGCAAAGGTCATTGCGTCCAATTTTAGGTCCCTCATTATGCACAGGGCGTGCTGGTTCCTCTTGATCCCGATTTGTATGGATGTGTTGAGGTTCTTCCGGAGCTTGCTCCCTCACCTGTGGTGCAACTCTCATCATATAGCGAACAATATCTTCCTCAATTGAATCAATCATGCCCTGGAACATATCATAAGCTTCATGTTTATACTCCACAAGAGGATTCTTTTGACCATAAGCACGCAGGCCAATTCCTTCACGCATCTGATCCATAGCATCTAAGTGATCCATCCATTTGCCGTCTACAACTTGTAGCATGACCGCACGTTCGATTTCGCGCATCAACTCAGAGCCAAAAGCATTCTCTCTCGCTTCATACAAAGCAATCGTTTTATCTAATAATAGCTCGACAACTTCTTCCTTGTTCATATTCACAACTTGATCAGCCGTAATATCGTGGTTGGGTAAGAAGTTAGTATCGATATACTCTACAAAGCTATCCAATTCCCATTCTTCCGGGTAGGAACTTTCTCTACTAAAGATATCAACCGTGTCATTAACGACCTTTTTGATATACTCCATAATATTTTCACGGAGATTTTCGCCCATCAGAACCATACGGCGTTGTGCATAAATGATTTCCCGTTGTTGATTCATGACATCATCATAGTCAAGTACATTTTTCCGAATCTCAAAGTTCCGGTTTTCAACGCGATGTTGGGCCGTTTCTATCGAACGGGTAATCATTTTCGACGTAATCGGAATGCTATCGTCCATGCCCAACTTATCCATAATCCCCATAATATTCTCGGCACCGAAAAGGCGCATCAAATCGTCCTCCAAAGAAATGAAGAACTGTGAAGAACCAGGATCTCCTTGCCGTCCGGCACGTCCCCGTAACTGATTATCAATCCGGCGCGATTCATGGCGTTCCGTACCGATGATATGCAAACCACCCAGTTCGGATACTCCCTCGCCCAAGATAATATCTGTCCCCCGGCCTGCCATATTCGTCGCAATGGTGACCATGTCACGCTGTCCAGCTCCAGCTACGATTTCAGCTTCTCTTTCATGATATTTAGCATTCAAGACTTGGTGCGGAACGCCTCGTCTCTCCAGCAAAGCGCTCAATCTTTCGGATTTATCAACAGAGACCGTACCAACTAGAATCGGTTGTCCCTTGGCATGACGCTCTACAATCTCATCGACAACAGCCTCAAACTTACCCTTTTCCGTTCGATAAACGACGTCGGGTATATCCTCACGTCGCGCGGGTTTATTCGTAGGTATGACGACAACATCAAGTTTATAAATTTTCTTAAATTCAGGTTCCTCAGTCAAGGCCGTACCTGTCATTCCGGCAAGTTTGTCATACATCCGGAAATAATTTTGGAAGGTAATCGTTGCTAACGTTTGCGATTCCTTCTCAATCTTCACGCCCTCTTTGGCTTCAATTGCCTGATGGAGCCCTTCACTATACCGCCGGCCGAACATCAAGCGTCCTGTAAATTCATCGACAATAATGACTTGTCCATCTTTTACAACATAATCACGATCCAGCTTGAAGAGAGCATGTGCTTTTAAGCCTTGATTCACATGATGCGTTAACTCGGTATGAACATCATCATACAGATTCTCAATACCGAGCATGGTTTCGACTCGGCTGACCCCTTTTTCTGTTAGGGTCACCACTTTGTCTTTTTCGTTCAAATTATAATCTTCTTCGGGTTTTAAACGAGGAATGATTTGAGCGACCCGATAATATAGCTCAGTAGGCTTATCCGCCTCACCCGAAATGATCAAAGGAGTCCGAGCTTCATCGATTAAAATTGAGTCTACTTCGTCCACAATTGAAAAATTCAAATCACGTTGTACCAGAGCTTCTGGACGTGTGACCATATTATCTCGTAAGTAGTCAAAACCAAATTCGTTATTCGTTCCGTATGTTATATCCGCAGCATAACTTTCGCGGCGTTCAGCATAATTTAAGCCATGCACAATCAGCCCTACAGATAACCCCAAAAATTGGTGAATCTGTCCCATCCATTCACTGTCACGACGAGCTAAATAGTCATTGACTGTAATAACATGAACTCCTCTGCCTGTCAAAGCATTAAGGTAAGAGGGTAGAGTCGCCACGAGGGTTTTCCCTTCCCCTGTACGCATCTCAGCAATACGGCCATCATGCAAAACCATACCGCCGACTAATTGCACATCATAATGCCGTTGCCCGATGACCCTGCGTGAAGCTTCACGAACGACAGCAAAGGCCTCCGGTAAAAGATCGTCAAGGCTTTCTCCATTTTCTAACCTTTGTTTAAATTCATCAGTCTTTCCTCGCAAATCTTCATCACTTAAAGCCTGTATCTCCGGTTCGAGCGCGTTAATGACCTGTACGCGTTTCTGGTACTTTTTCACTTCTCGCGCATTGTCATCTAGAAAGTTTTTTAAAAACCCCATTAACAGATCCACCTTTCAAATGTCCCAGCGTATCATCTCATTTTAGCATTACCCCACTTTAGGTGCAACTCTGATCGTATAAACAGCCGGAAAAATTTGGTTTAAGCATTTCAAATAAGGAACAGATAAAAGAGGCCGTACAAAACAGGCCTCTTTTCAGAGAATATTCATATTCAGATCTATAACCTATGCTTCCGGTTCTAACAAACCATAATCGCCATTATATCTGCGGTAAACCACATTCACAGCCTGACTATCCGAATTCGTAAATACGAAGAAGTTGTGCCCAATGAGATTCATCTGCATGATGGCTTCCTCTACGGACATCGGTTTCAAGGTGAACTTCTTATCCCGAACAACTTTTTCCTCTTCGTCTTCAATTTCCACCGGATGCGCGGGTTCATGGTCTTTCAAGACTTTTGAACGCATCCGTTTGTTAATCCGGGTCCGATATTTATCAATTTGACGTTCTAGCTTTTCAACCACGAGGTCAATGGAAGCATACATATCTGTGCTTTCTTCTTCTCCACGCAGGATAATTCCATGAATAGGGGCTGTGACTTCTACCCGGTGGCGTCCTTCTTCTACCAGCAAGGTCACTTTGACATCCATAAACTCATCTGAGTATTTTTCAAGTTTGCCGACGCGTTTCAACACATACTCTTTCAGGGCATCCGTAACTTCAATATGTTTGCCTCGAATCATGATGTTCATAGTTTGAACCCCCTTTTAATCAGCTTAATTGTAATATTCCCTATTTCACGAAAAAATCCTGCTGAATTTGAACTATAATTTTTCCTTCGTAAATAAAAAGAGAATCGTTGTACATTATTTCAACAATTCTCCTTTTCAATACCTGTAAAAGTTTATTATCTATAGTTCATAGAAAATTTTATACTTCGTGCCTCTGAGATCTTACTGAACACTTACACTTACAACATTCGAGGCTTGCTCTCCACGCGGCCCCTGAATGACATCAAATTCGACCCCCTGGCCTTCTTCCAAGGTGCGAAAACCATCACCCATGATGGAGGAAAAGTGCACAAAAATGTCCTGTCCGTTTTCACCCTCGATAAATCCATATCCTTTTTGCTTACTAAACCATTTGACTTTACCTAACACTGAAAAACTACCTCCTTGAATTTGGCCACTTGGAGGTTTTCAAAAAAGAAAACACTTGCCATAAGCCTTACTCCATGAGGATAACCAAAAAATGCCCATTTTAAACACGAAAGGTGGAGCCTACAACTCCACCTGCAATCAATCGATTCCTTGATTTACCTAATCGCCTAAGCTTTCTCCTTGCACTTAGAGAATTTTGCTTAAGAAGGATTGGGTCCTAGAATTCTGAGGATTTCCAAAAACCTCTTCCGGTTTCCCTTCTTCCATAATAATGCCCTCATCCATGAAAATGACTCGATCTCCAACCTCGCGTGCAAACCCCATTTCATGGGTCACGACAACCATCGTCATTCCTTCACGTGCCAAATCTTTCATAACCCCAAGAACCTCACCGACCATTTCTGGATCAAGTGCTGAAGTGGGCTCGTCAAAAAGCATAACTTTGGGTTTCATCGCTAAGGCTCTGGCAATCGCAACACGTTGTTGCTGCCCACCAGAAAGCCGGTCTGGATATTCGTGAGCCTTATCCACTAAGCCTACTTTTTTCAGAAGCTCCATCGCGTTTTCTTCCGCTTCCTTTTTTTCTGTTTTACGAACAACGCCCGGAGCCAACATAATATTCTGCAAAGCGGTCATATGCGGGAAAAGATTAAAACGCTGAAAGACCATGCCAACTTCGCGACGAATGGCATTGACATTCGTATCCGAATTGAGAGGAATATCATCGACTACAATCTCTCCACTAGTGGGCTCTTCAAGTTTATTTAAACATCGTAAAAATGTGCTTTTGCCTGAGCCACTGGGTCCAATGACAACGACGACTTCCTTTGCTTTGATATGGCAGTCTATTCCACGGAGAACTTCAAGTTTGCCGAACGATTTATGCAGATTTCTAACGATTATCACTCTTACCGAACCTCCTTTCGGTATAGCTGACCACGCGAGAAAGAACGAGGGTCATTGCTAGATAAATAAGTGCAACCTCAATGTAGATCGGGAACGGTTGGAAAGTCCGTCCGACAATAATTTTCCCGGCATACATTAAATCTTCCAAAGCGATAAAAGCAACCAATGATGAATCCTTGAGGAGAGCAATAAATTCATTGCCCAGCGGCGGAATAACGCGTTTAAAAGCTTGAGGGAGAACAACATACCACATTGCCTGAGCTTGAGTCATACCCAAAGAACGGGCAGCCTCTGATTGTCCCCGATCTATCGATTGGATTCCTGAGCGAAAGATCTCCGCAATATACGCTCCGGAGTTTAATCCCATTGCACAAATCGCTGCAATATCCCTATAATTATCTGGAGGAGTGAAGTTCAAAAGTTGCGGGAGTGCAAAATAAACTAGAATTATTTGGACTAGAAGGGGCGTTCCCCGAAAAAAGTCAATATAAGAAATAGCGATTCCTCTGAAAAGGCGCCTGCTGGATAACCTCATTAACGCCAAAAACAAACCAAGAATAATACCTATACCTACGGCTCCTGCTGTAAGTTCTAACGTTATCTGTGCCCCTCTAAGTAAGGGCTTAAAACTAGGGATCATTAGGTCCCAACGGATACCTCCCACCGGAATCCTCCTCTCAAAAACCTGATCATACCTTGGTCATTATACATTTTTGCACATAATTATTCAAGCTAAGAAATTAAGCTTCCTTGTTGTCGTAAAGCTTAAAGACAGTCGCAAAACTTATGGTCGTGTAGTTTCGCGCCTTCCGTTCACTCTGGCGCTCCGAAACTGGTTCACTTGGCCTTCGTAGCAGCTATCTTCAGCGGATAAGCACTCTTTGGAGATAGCCGCTTCGAGCGAAAGTGTCCACCGGACATTTTCGTGCCAAACCTCTGGGCAATAGCCAAGGTACGTCGCTCCTGTGCGTCCATGCACCCGCGACATCAGGCCTTCCTTGGCCAAGTCCTCTGGCTGCGCTACGCTACGAAAGCCTTGTTCATCTGCACGTCCCTCCGCGAATCGTTCACTTCTATGCGCGGAACTACGCTTTCGGGTCTTTTGCAATAGTCGATAATGATTTTGAACACCGAAAGAGGGGCTGTTTTGCGACAGCCCCTCTTTCTTTATCAGCGCTTTTCAATTCAATTATTTAATGGCTGGTGCATCTACATTAAACCACTTTTTATAGATATCATTATATTTACCGGAATCCTGGAGTTTTTTCAAAGAAGCGTTGATCTTATCTTTAAGCTCATTGTTTCCCTTTTTCACAGCAATACCATAGTATTCTTTGCTGAAGTCTCCATTAACATATTGAATATTAAAGTTTGGATTTTGTTTAATAAAATAGAGAACGACAGGTGAATCTGCAACCACGGCATCAACTCCACCGTTCAGTAAGTCATTCATTGCATCGGGGATCGCATCATATTTCATTGGAGTAATTCCCATTGCTTCAGCAACGGTTTGTCCGGTAGTACCACTTTGGACACCGACCTTTTTCCCTTTCAGGTCTGCAGCAGTCTTAATGGGAGAACCCTTTTTAACTGCAATAAATTGTTCAGCCATGAGATACTTTTCACTGAAATCCACACTCGCCTGACGGTCAGGTGTAATCGTCATAGCCGCAATAACAGCATCATAATTACCCGCTTGAAGAGAAGTCACTAGACCATCAAAAGCGGAATTTTCATATTGAACAGTGTATCCCATATCATCAGCAATAGCCTTCATCAGGTCAATATCAAAACCTGTGGTATTATTTTTATCATCCACAAACTCAAATGGAGCAAAGGTCGGATCGGTTCCCACTTTAAGTGCTTTAGCACTGTCAGTCTTTGCTGCTTGTTTTGAAGCATCAGGTGCAGTGCTTGTATTCCCACATCCTGCTAACCCTACGGATAAAATAACTAAAGAAGCTAAAGCTACTTTTAACCCTTTCTTAAACACGATTTATATCCCCTTTCAGATTTCATCAATATATGATTATACACAAGGCTACAAATTTATTCAATACTCGCCTAAAATGAAAAGGGCTGATGCACGAACTATAAGTTCATTGTGCAACACCCCTAATCGATAAGCAATATCGATTAAAGCTTTGGAGCCTCTCCATTAAACCATTTCTTATAAATTTCGCCGTATTTCCCATTATTCATTAGTTTTTTCAATGAAGTGTTGATTTTATCGGCTAATTCTTTATTATCTTGCTTAATGGCAATTCCATAATATTCTTTATCAAAGTTTCCTGAAATTGTAACAATATTTTTATCCGAATTTTGTTTAATAAAATAAGCAACAACGGGCGAATCAATGACAGCCGCCTCTACTCCGCCATTGATCAAGTCATTAAGCGCATCAGGTGCCGTATCATATTTTTGAGGGGTTATGCCCATTTTCTCAACAACTTCCTGGCCTGTCGTTCCAACTTGAACCGCAACTTTCTTTCCTTTAAGATCGGCTTCAGACTTAATAGGAGAACCTTGCTTTACTGCAATAGACTGAGTTGCTTGAAAATACTTGTCTGTAAACAATACCGTTTTAGCCCGTTCTTCTGTAATCGTCATCGCTGAAATTACGGCGTCATATTTTCCTGCATTAAGAGAGGGAATTAAGCCATCAAAAGTTGCCGTTTCAAAATTAACTTTATAGCCCATATCTTCCCCGATCGCATTCATTAAATCAACGTCAAAGCCTTCAGGTTTCTGTTGCTCATTCATATACTCCATCGGGGCATAAGCAATATCCGACCCGATTTTAAGAACTTTCTCACTTGAAGTACTACCCGAGTCCTTTTGTGCAGGTTCTTTAGCAGTTTGTGTTCCTCCACATCCTGCCAGCCCTAGCAAGCTTACAACTAAGACGCTAGCTATGCCTGCTTTAAATAACTTCTTCATTTTTCTTTTCCCCTTCCATCTCAACAAAAATTACCCTCTATTTTCTCCTAGGAAACATCTTGTTGTAATTATACACACTTATGTATTTTTATTCAACTGGCATTTGCACAAATTTCTGCTCTATTTATTAATATTTAATTAATAATAAAAGGCATTGGGCCTAGCCCAATGCCTTTCTATGTTCGCGTATATTACCGATTAACGAGCTACGCGATGGTTTTGGTAGCACTCACGGCAATAAACGGGACGATCAGATGTCGGTTGGAACGGTACTTGTGTTTCAACTCCACATTCTGCACAAACAACGGTATACATTTCACGTTGACGGCCTTCAGAATTGTTACGAGCAGCTTTACGCGTATTGCGGCATTCGCGGCAACGTTGAGGTTCGTTTTCGAATCCTTTTTCTGCGTAAAATTCTTGCTCACCAGCTGTGAAAATGAATGTAGCTCCGCAGTCTTTGCAAACAAGTTCTTTGTCTTGAAACTCCATGAAGAAAATCCCCTTACCTTAAAAAATGTAACAGACTCACGCCTATCCAATGCCATTATAGCATTTTATCGGCTTAAGTAAACACTATTTTTTTATTTTTTTAATTTTCAGACTCTTTCTGGAGCCCTGCTGCCAAAGTCAGTCCATAGACTTTCATTGCCCCCTGATCCCTCAAAACATGTGTACAGGATTCCAAAGTAGCCCCTGTAGTCACCACATCATCAATCAACCAAATCCGTCTCCCTTTGATCCCCCACTCTTTTCCTAGCCCCGAAAGTGCAAATACACCCGTTAAATTATGCAGGCGATCGCGACGGCTTAAACCGACTTGCGGTGTCGTCGGAGTCAACCGTTCCAATCCCTCAACAAGGGGTATCCCCAATTCCCAATGGAGAGCTGAAGCGAGCACTGAAGATTGATTAAACCCTCTTTCTGCTAAACGTTCAGGATGCATCGGGACAGGTATTAGGACATCCGGTGGCGGTAAATTTCGTATAGCCCAATCTGAAAATGGATGTACAATTTTCTTAAGAAGATAGGGTTGTGATTTGAATTTAACAGCATGAATAAAATCTCGCCAGGCACCGGTATAATGCCCCCAAGCCGCGACTCGTTCTAGTCCCTTAGGTCCCCGTCCTTCACTACAGTCTAAACAAAGAAGGTGTTCCTTCATGATTAATTTTCCACAATGTTGACATCGTCCACGTTCTGGATGAAAATACTCTGCTTCACAATTTGAACAGATTGGTCCGCCAACGTTTCCACACAAAAGACAATCTTCTTGCTTCTCATATAATAACGACTGGCAAAAGAGTTTAACCGTTTCCCAAGGTTCTTTTATTCTAATCATAGATATCCTCCTCTCTTAATCAATGAGTCCCTGTTCCAAAGCAAGATTATTCTGTTCCTGAATCCAATAGATTGCCTTTTCAACTGCTGGTGTTTTCTGTTTAGCTAAGAACAAGGCTCTTCCCTCCGGATTTTCACGGGTCCGGCCCACTCTCCCCGCCATTTGGACGAGTGCTCGCTCATCGAAGACTGCATGATCCGCTTCTAACACAATGACCTGAGCATTAGGAACGGTTACGCCGCGTTCCAGAATCGAAGTTGACACAAAAATTGAATATCTCCCCATTCTTAACCGCTCAATTTTTTCTCGCCGCCCCGGATCCGAACTATAGCTTCCCTCAATTGACCCTCCAGGAAACAGGACCTGGAGCTTTTTTACATATAAATTAACCCATGAGATTTTAGGAACGAAGATAAGTACAGGTCCAAATTCTTCAAGAGATTTTATGTGAGAATAAAGCTCCACATTATGATCTTGGCTTGTCGACATAATCCACTCAGGAACGGGTAAAGCCTTACGATGATGACGAGCAGGCAAACGTACAAGTTCCATTTCCTTACGCTGTACCCTAGCCCTATTTTCAGGAGAGGGGGTCGCCGTCAAATAAACAATCTTTCCCTCAGGTTTTAGGGCGTGTTGTAACCCCCAAGTTAAAGCTTCATTCCCATAGTAAGGAAAAGCATCTACTTCATCCATAAAAATTAAATCAAAGGCTTTTATAAAGCGTAAGACTTGGTGAGTTGTCGCCAGGACTAAAGAAGCTGAGGAAAACCGTTCTATACTTACTCCGGTCAGTACGCTTACGTTTAATCCCGGGAAGTCCCTTTCCAAGCGAGGAGCTACATCCAAAACGACATCCTGACGAGGTGCAGCAAAGAGAACCTTATACCCCCGCTCTAAGGCCCAGGCTGTAGCCGGAAAACAAACCTCTGTTTTTCCTGCCCCACATGCAGCCCAGAGTAGTAAGTTCTTACTCGTTTCATTCGAAACAAATGCTAAGACTTCCTGGCTTGCCCGTTCCTGCGCTATGCTTAAGGCCCAGTGTGGGGTGAAGGTAGGAAGTCTATTCAATTGCATTTCATCCGCTTTACAAGTTAAGCGCTTTCCCATACTTCGGTGCACTACCTGTAGTGAGCTAAGTGCTCCCAAGGAAGCACACGAAGGACATGTTCCAGCCAAACCGTAAATACTAGGCCATTCCTTTATTTCGGTCTCCCCACAACGCATACAACGCCATCCTTGTCCCTCCTTCTGCACAGCAGGGATCCATTCGGCTTGACCCTGAAGTACGGCCTCGTGACAAAGCCGTACAACTTCCTGGAGACTAAGCTCCATTTCATTCGCTAACCGCTGTAAATCAGCTTCTGAAAGTTGATGGCCTTGAATACGGGAAGTGAAGGAACGATTTTCAACCTCCGCCTTTTTCAGAGGTGCTGTATTCACCTCTTCGGATTGCATATTTCGCCAACGCCAATCCATACCCTGTAGTCCAGGATATTTCCGAAGGTATTTCAAAATTTCCTTTTTCCCATTTTTTATCTGTTTTGATTCAAGGACTTTGATCAGACTTAGCGCGAAACTAAACGGCAACCCCGGAGTGAGCATCTCGACTCTCATAAGAAGCTTGTCCGTTCGAACAATTGGAGAAAGCGAAAATTCTCCCTCTTCTGTTCTAATAATATAAAACAGCATTTTTTACATCCTTCACTCCGCATTCGCTGAAAGTAACGGTTCATACATCATAATGGCATGGTTCTCTGTTATCACTTCATCCGCTATTTCAGTAGCCTGCTCATCAAAAATCTTACGGCAAATAACGTTATGCCGCATATAACCGCCCCACCATTCATGGGTAATCTTATGCTCTCTTTCGTACACCTCATATTGGTAGGGACTCTTTTGTCCACATCGCCATTCCCCAAATAACTCATTATCTCCTACTTCCAGATAAAGCTGATACTCTTCTTCTGTATCATTGCGAATCTGCAGATCAACATAGTTATAAACGACCGTTGCCCCACTCGCAAAAGGCTGAGTCCGATTGGAATCAGGAAACACATCATGGGTGTGCCTCCACCTTTCCGTTACCGTTAAGGGAGTATGCAGAGTCATCCAATAAATTAAATTAGAAAGTTGGCAAAGTCCGCCTCCGACACCCGGATGAAAAGTCCCGTTCGATAAAACCATCCCCTCCAGATATCCCTTCGCTTTAGTCGGTTTTCCTACGAGCCGCCAAAAAGAAAAGGTTTCTCCCGGCCTTAGGATAATCCCATTCATTTTCGAACTTGCTAACTTTAAGTTTGTTACTTTATTTGTCTGTAACCCCATATCTACATTCTTTAATTGGCGAAATAACGGAGTCTGATGTTTGGTAATCAGAAAGGGCAGACTCTCTGTAGTAGGGCTAAATGTTCGAGCATATCGAATTGTTCGGCCGAAATGCCACAAGAAATAGCGGTGTAAGGTAAAATAAAGTTTTCCAAAATACAAGCGTACTTTTGAGCGCTCCTTCGGTCGTTCGGACAATCCTAACCTCTTTATCTTACGCAAACTTTTCACCCCCTTATATCTCTTCACGATTTCTCTAGCAACTTCCGATAGCCTAAAATAAAAAAGGCTTGCGAATCGAGCTTTTCCTAGATGCTTTTCCCGATGATGCAAACCCTTTTATTTAAGATTCTGACATTTACTTCCTGATCGTGTACCCTAATTCCTGCTTTTCTATTCTTCATACCAACTCTTTATGATCACTACACTCTGCTCACTTGGGTAATAATTTTTAAATTCATCTATTTTTCCAATTGCAAAAACAGAAAATCCTAAATTCCAGGTTTCCTTTTCAAATACTTCTTTATAGGCTTGAAACCCATTCGCTTGTTCTTGGTCATTAACAATCGTTGAAGGTATAGGATTCCAGGGATGGACCGCTGCCTTATTCCTCTTTGGAAAACCCAGTTCGCCAAAATACACAGGTTTATTCCATTGAGCAGATAAGTTCTTTAGTTCCTCATAGATATTCTGATGTCGGTCAAAGATTGGGGTTTTGTATATCGAGCTTACCAATTCCTCAACGGTATTGGTTTCTTTATCCGTTAATTCAAAATAAGCTGCGACTGAGATAAAATCAACTTTTTGAAGTATCGGATTATTTAACTTTAACGAATAGCTCCCTATTCGTTCGTTTTTTTGTTGATCCCACTCAGCGGTATACCACCAATTCGTCTTATACGTAATTCGTCCCTGATAATTTGTCCGGACAAAATCAGCCACATCAGTCCAGTAATCATATTGATTTTCAAACTGATCGAAGTTCGAACCTAAACATAAGGCATAGACCTTATAAGGTTTAGCAATATCCTTAATCAACGGGCTCAACACAACTTGTTTCCAATTCCAGAACCATTCATTGATATCGGACGGTTTTAATTGAGTTTCATAAAGCTCACCGTTTTGAATATATGGATAAGGTTCTAAGATCACATTGATCCCTTTATATCTCAACTTCTTAATCAATTGAATCGCTTTCGCTTTGCTCTCAAGATTTACAGTCATCGTGCTTGCTGTTAACGAAGAAATATCAATTTGCACAGGGACATTCACCGTATTGAGACCAAGCTGCTCAATATCGACCATAACCTGTTCAATCGAATAATCTACGGAAAGATTTGCTGATTTAATCTTCTCGCCATATGGAGTGACAATTCTTTTTTTCTCGTACTGCTGATCAACATAGACAACATCAATCAGGACTCCCTTAACGAGAATTACCATAATCAACAAGATAACCAGACTTAAAAATATCCGTTTTTTTCGATTTAGATAGCCCACCCGTTTTCTCCTTATCCCTTTGAATTTAAGTTGCATCTAATATTTATCCACAATAACCCCAAAGGTAGCGGCTTTAATATGAGGATTACCCAAGAGGGATTTGAGTTCATCCTTTGTACCATAGACGATAACCCCAAGAATTGGAACGTTAGCATAATTAGTATAGTTTTGGGTGATAAGTTCATCATAAACTTCATTATATCTTGGGTCTTTACTGTTCTTCAAACCATCAAGCAGAGCGCTATATCTTCCTGCAAAATCAGACTCTCTATTGAACGGGCTCACACTAACACCCAAGACCTGAAATTCATAAATAAAGGTCGCTTTCGCATCGTATTCACGAGCTTCCTTTTGATATTGCACAAGATCACTTTTTCTAAAGGCATTTATCCAATACCAAGACGTCTTGACATTGGGCAAGATTGTCGAAATCTCAGAGATTTCATAAGGTTTATCAAATGAAATCCCCACCTCAATCAGTTTATCGGCTGAGATTTGATCGAGCAGTTCCAAGTCATTTTTATATTCTTTATACGTTATTTCCGGGTGAAAGAAAATCATCTTTCGATAACCCTCTTCCCAATAATTAGTTGGCCATTCACCCGCTATTTGTCCCCCGCCACCACGTCCCCTATTAAGTATCAATTGAGGAACATAGCCGAAGGGCTGGACTCTATCTTCGAGAATCACGGGCTTATCTCCGACAAGTCGTGAAATCGTATAATTGCTTATTCCTCCCAAAAAGCCCATTGTATCTGAGGACTCACTGATATAACCGTTAGGTACAGTAAACTGAACATCGTATTCTAAATAAGAATTCATTTCATTACTCTTTTTTATCATAAGTGCTGCGTTACCAACAAGTAATATTGCGAAAACCAGTAAAGCAATAAGAACAGAAATAAGAATAATTTTTAGTGTCGACTTCTTTTTTCCCTTTTGCATAGCTGCTTGCAGCTTTTCGTCATCAAAGAAGTCATCGATTGGATGATCATCCATTCTTTTCCCTCCATAATCGTTTAAACTCATTTCTTGCCCGATAAAGGTAAGTCTATACAGTAGTTTCTCTCGATAACTCAATTCCAGCTCATACTTAAGAACTAATAGTTCCCTAAAACTTTCTTTTAGACTGTTGAGACAGTCCTCCTTTGTTCCAATCGTATTTCAGTCCTCATTCCAAACATCAAAACCGTGGAAAACGAAAGTGCCCAGTCATCGGTGAAGGCCAGCTCTCTAATTGATCTGACTCTGTGGGTATCGGCCCCGCATTATGGATAATGTAAGGAACTCCATCAGGCCGGCGTTTATCAGAAACAACAGCGATATGTTCATGAGGAGGAGCATAAGTAACAATATCACCCGGTTGCCAAAGCGTTAGATTCTCTATATCGCCTGGTTTAATCTCCATCGTTAATTCTTGACCATTTCGCCGACAAAAAGAGATGAGATTAGGCACTCTCCGAAAGTCAATGTTCGGATCGGGCTTACCTCCTACACGAGGATATTGATTCAAATTTAAGCGAATATCTTGATCGACTAAGCCTTTGAGATCATAACCTGCGTCACGAAAGGCTCGCCATACGACATCTGTACAGACGCCTTCATTCTCAGGTGGATACCCCTTTTGATAATAATTACTGCGATATTGCGGCTTTCTCTCTACCTCTGCTTTCGCCCCAGTAACAATATCTTTCAGGTCATCTAAGCCATCTCCATCTTGATCGGAGGGACAAACTGTAATTGGTATTTTTACGGAGGGCTGAAAAGGGATTGAATTTTTAAAATCAGATTTCCCAAAAATGAAAGCGACGCTTATCACTCCACCTAGCAGTAAAATAATAAAAGACAGCCGCATCGCCCGTTTCCTTCGCAAAGACACCCCTCCTTTTAAATACACTAAAACACCTATTCTCACTTCGCATTAAGATAATATATTGCCAAGAACGCTAGAAAACACGGTAAACCAAATAGGAAAAGTTGCAATGACCAATTCATACGTTCCCTAAAATCTTCTTCATCTGAATAGTTCGCTCTACCCCGATCTCCGCTGCTTAAAACCCCACTGAAAATCGCTGCAAGTAATAGCGCACCCAGTCCAAGGATTAAAAGTCCCTTCTCAACTAACCCCGGTTCTTTGAGAAAAAAAGAAACAAGGAACCCTAAGCTCCCACTTACAAGCCCTATAAGAAAAGCACGCATTTTTTACTCCTCCATTCAGCTCGTTAAAACTCCGACAATAAAATTTTATTCACAGAATCTTGACAGATTCCTGAAATCTTCTTCCTGTAAATTGGGCATTCTAAAAACGTTCCAGTTAAAAAAATTTACGAGGAGGAGTGCACATGTTGAAGAAGTTTGCCGTGAGTTTGCTAACATTAGCTTTTCTGACTTTAGGTGCTGGAACGTGCTTAGCCGCTCCAAATGCTACTCAGATTGATGAGCTTAAAGCGTTAAACCAGCAAATGTATACGCTGAAAAAGCAAATGGTGGACAAACAACTGGAAGCAGGGCTTATCGACAAGGAAAAGGCGGCTAACATTAAGACCTTTATCGACAAACGCCAAAAGCAGATGGAAGAGAATTTTGCTAATGGGCAGTACACGGGTTTTGGGAAGAAACACGGTCAGGGCTTTGATAAAAACTGCAAACACAAAGCTCAGGACGCTCCCCAAACGAGTTCTTCTCCAAGTAACTCTTAATCTAGTACGCTTACAGATTAATAACTGGAACTTGTCCCAATCCCCCAGCTTATAAGCTTGGGGGATTTAATTTATTAATCACACTCTGTCTGCCCTACCCAAGAGAGTTCGGGAAAACGACGGCTTAAGCAGGAAAAAAACTGCTGCCTAATCTCGGGAACGCAATTTGAAGAATCTCCCCCATCACACTCTGCTATATCCGCTACCAGCTCCGGTCCCTTCCACTCAATTTCTATGCTTACTAGAACCCCAAGCTCTCGTTGCAACTCCGATAATGATAATTTTAAAGACCAAGCAAACTGCTCTAAATCTTCAAGGGGACTAGTGCTTATTACCCTGATGATAGTCTGAGACCAATACCATTTTCTTTTCCACCCTACAATTTTTTCTTCAATACTTTTAGGAACCATCCACTCCCATTGTCCACTGATCCCCCAAATCGTTCCTGTTAAAATTATGCCTAAAATTGGCCAATATTCACGCATGTTAATCCCCCCTTAACCCTAGACTATGTCTAACGTTAAAAAAGGGTTAGTTGTCTATCCTTAGCCGTACTCTCTAAGAGCTTCATTAGCTCAGAAGGTTGAACGTTCGCTGAAGCTGGCCACAACCTGCCCTCAAAAGTGCTCACCGTTGCGATATCTTTTAGGCGAGAAGGCACGCTCTCACACCACTGATAAAGGATAAGTGCGTCACTCGGATCTGTAGTTCGTCGCTTTTCTGCTTCTTCAAGCACTCTCCCTTGGATCCATTCATAGGTTCGGAGATCGAACTTTTCCCATGCTAGAACATTTTCAGCAGCAGCTAAGCCCTTCGCTCCCTTTATCTCGAGCTCTATGTCAGCAATTTCTCGCCTTACTTTAAGCTGGGTTTGATCCTCGATTAAGCTCTTCTTAAGAATTTCAAGGGTGCGTTGCTTATTCCCAGTCACCTCAGCTAACTCTTGCGCTAAAGCCTTTGACGGATCAAGCCATTGAGGATAAACCCAGGCTCCCAAAAGAGCCAAAGCAGAAAATAAGAAGAGTAATCCTGCCAGAAGATTTTTTTTAAAAATCGATTTAAAAATAAGATGTCTTTTTAAATCATTTATTCTTGAACCTCTTACTCTATATGGCGGACTTATAACTTGGGCTTGTTGCGTAAGAAATATGCCCAATAAAATCGAAAATAATATTCCAAGCGTCCCGAATAAAAAATCCACATCAATCATCGAATGCAAGATTAAAAATAAAAGTGCGCTAAAAATCTCTTGGCGCCGATTACCACCCTCCTGTGTTAGCAATGAGGTATGCATATACCTATACTTTCTACCCATAGCCATCTTTTTAAAAATAAGGATTGTCCAAAGGATTATCGCCAATACTCCATAAACTCCCTGATTCAATAGGACTCGAATTAACGTAGAATGAGGATCGGTCGTCCAGTAAGGAATGTTTTGGGCGATAGGAAACGCTAGCCAGCCTCCTGCTTGTGGCATTCCCTGATGAGCCCATGCTAATCTTAGACCATCTCGAATATAAAGTAGCCTCTCTCCTATAGAGTTTTGAATTCCCCAATCGAAAAGATGGTGAAGAGCTCCCGGATTAAGTCCCCATGTTAAAAGCAAACCAGAAATAATGAGAATCCCTATAAATATCCCCTCGCGAACGCTCGAAAGAATTCCTCCGACTCGCCACCTTATTAACCCGCGAATACTCCACACCATCAGAAATAGAAATACTGCTGCTCGGGAACCCGTACTCAGTAACGATAAAAAAAGTAATGCTTGAATTATCTTAGAATGTGGGCGCAACAATAGCACTGTTGCCAGATAAACCCCCAACGCATTCGGATAGCCTAATAATGACGACAGCCGTTGTGTACCCGCAAGAAAAAGTCCTTGCCCTTGAACCCAAAGGCTAAGCGGTCTAATCCATGCTAAAATCGCCAGAAAAGCACCGATCCCTTCAATCCAGGAAAGCATTTTTTCCTGTTGTAATCCTTTGGGTATCTCCCGAGATTGATGATAAACCATCCATAAAATACCCCAGCGTATAGCATCCAACAATCCTTCACTGCGTTTAACCGGATGATATAAACCCAATAGGGAAAGACCGATAAGGATAAATAGCAAGCCATCGGTTATCGATAACGTGATTTGAATTTCTTTTAATTCGTGGAGTTCGGAAATTTCTACCCTCTTCCAGGCCTCCCACGATAGGACAAAAGCAAGGCCTGCTCCAAGCCATAACCACTCCTGAGGGAAAAAGATGCCATGCGCTAGGACACTAAATCCTAAGAAAAAAGCTAGGGAACGTACATTGTTGTCCCTGGCTTTGCTGCCTCGATCTAAAGTTTCACCCATCATTGGTTTTCTTGCTTTGGTCCCACGGCAAATTTCATAATGCCCTGCGCTGCGATTTTATCATCTACATAAGCTTTGCCTTCAGCAACCCCGATTCCATGTCTCATTTTCAGAAGCTCCACTTCTAAACGAAGTTGATCTCCGGGAATAACTTGCTGTTTAAACTTAACTTCGTCCAACCCAGCATAAAAGGCTAGATGACCCGCATATTCGGGCATTTTAAGGAGTACAACTGCGCCTACTTGAGCCAGTGCTTCCATAATCAGTACGCCAGGCATCACCGGATACCCTGGAAAATGTCCTTGAAAAAAGGGTTCATTCGCAGAAACATTTTTAATCCCTACGGCCCGTTTTCCTTCCTCTAACTCTACGATACGGTCCACTAATAAGAACGGATAACGATGCGGTATTATCGCTTGAATTTCTTTGCTGTCGAGCATTTGATTTCCTCCTAGACTTGCATATCAGAATACTATTCCCTATGATGAGAATACATACTTAATTTTGAACCTGCGAGTATTGTATTCATCTCTATAGATTGTCTTTAGTATATCGAAGTTTAAGCAAGAAGGGAAGGATTCGGGGTGGAAAACTACCATATTTTACAATTGATCGGGGGCGGAGAAATTGGAGGAGCTGAGCAACACGTTTTAACCCTTCTCCAAGAATTAGATTCAGCTCGTTTCAACCTCAGCTCTGGCTGTCTTATTGATGGACCCTTCGCCCGCCTAACAGAGGAGTTAGGAATTCCTACGCTTCGCTTTCCGATGAAACATGCCCTCGATCTTTCCCCTCTCCCGGGTCTCCTTGCTAAACTTCGTAAAGAGAAAATCGCCCTCATTCACACCCATGGTTCGCGAGCTAATCTTCTTGGACGTTTGGCTGGACGTAGAGCCAAAATTCCCGTAGTTAGTACCTATCACAGCTCCTTAAGCAAGGACTATCTCTCCCCTAAAGCCGCCCTTGTCGCTCTTGGACTGGATCGTCTCACCTTACCCCTTACTTCAGGGATAATCACCGTTTCTGAAGCCCTATCTTGTGAAGTAGCTTCTCGTGGAGGCAAAAACCTCCATACAATTTATAACGGTATTCAGCCGTTGCCTCAGCTGGGAAACAAAACCTATCGGCAAAATCAGCGAACCCTTTACCGTAAACAATGGGAGATCCCCGATAATGCGCTTGTTCTTGGGAGCATCGCACGCTTGCATCCGACCAAAGGACTTGAAACTTTAATCGATACTGCTGCTCAACTTCTCCCTCACTTTCCTAACCTCCATGTACTCCTTGTAGGTGAAGGTCCACTCCGCTCGACCCTTGAAGAGAAACTCAAAAATTCCGGTATTCCCTATACTCTTCCTGGCTTTATTCCTGATGGTTATCAAACGCTTCCCGCAATGGATCTCTTCATTTTACCTTCACTGAGTGAAGGAATGGGACTCGTTCTACTTGAGGCAATGCAAGCTCATCTCCCCATCGTAGCCACCCGTGTCGGCGGTATCCCCGAAGTCATCCGCGACGGTCAGGATGGTCTTCTCATTCCTCCTGCAGATTCCTGTGCTCTAGCAGAGGCATGTGAAACCCTGCTTACTCAGCCTTTGCTCGCTATGCAGCTCGTACAATCCAGCCTTAACCGTTGGCAATCATTTAATATTGACCATATGATTCAAAAAACAGAGAACTTCTATGAAGAAATTCTCTGTTAAAATAGGGGCAAGTCATACTTTACTGACTTTTAACTTCACTAATTATATTGGATTGAGGAGTCCCACTATTATCACTCTCTTCCTCGCTCTTTAACTCCTTCAACTTTTCTTGTTCCTCTTGTTTAGCCTGTTCTTCCAGTTTAGCTTGCTCTTCTAGTTTAGCCTGCTCTTCTAGTTTAGCCCGCTCTTCTAGTTTAGCCTGCTCTTCTAGTTTAGCCTGCTCTTCTAATTTAGCCTGAACTCCTGTCCCATTCTCCTCTGTTTTACCTTGCTCCTTTTTTCCACTTTCTTTTTGAGAAGAGTTCGAAGGATTGGCAGTGCTCTTTCCAGACTGAGACTGAGACTGAGCATGAGTATTAGGTTGGTTCTCTAGAGTATTGATCAATGGATTATTATCTTCCGTTGGAGTTTCTATATTATTGAAAATTTGTTTAATATGATTCTGTATAACCATCTGTTTCTGAACTTTTGGCTGTTCGAGAAGATTCACTCGTTCATTCGTACTCTTCACAGTACTGGCATCGACTTGAATTCCAGCGTCTTTAGCCGTGTTAATCAACGCATATTCACCTAAAGTTAATCCTTGCTCTTTGGCTTGTGTCTGTTCTTCTGCGCCCAGTTGATATACTGCAACCTTTGGGGCTATCCCTTCTGCCTGAGCTGCAATTTCAATTTTCTGAGCAATATCGTCTGGATTTATCCCCTTTGGGGCCGCCTCCCCCGCTTTTACGGGTGAATATCCAACTAATACCCAATCATGGTTTAGATTCAGATAGTTAAGCGTAACGGCTTGCCCGATAATATTTTCAAGAGCCTGATTCCAGGGTTCCCCCTTTAATTCTAGACCCGCCAATACTTGTTCAGCATCTGAATTAAGAGCCTCAGACTGAATTACACGGCCTTCCCGATTTAAAGTCAGTTGAAGTCTGGGGTTAATATCAACTGAAATCATAGCCACAGCAGTTGTTCCTTGATAGAAGTTCCAACTCATTGAGCCAATCCAAGTGATAAGGAAGATAGCTGCAACACTCGCCAGAACCCGCCACAACGGTTGCTGTTGCTGTATTTCTGCGATTTCAATTTCGGCTCCAACCTCAACCGGTTTCCGATAACGGACTTTCTGAAAAGATCCATCAGATGCCAAAACCGTAACCATTGGGCCCTTTTTGTCTAAGACGACAGCCTTCAGTTGCTTCATTCCTTCACCCCCTTTGACTTGGAAGTACATATTCACGCAAATAGATAAAATCATGTTGGTTTGCGATCAAAACCGCCACCGCTAAAATAAATTTTCTTCCCCGTTCTAAAACCTTGGGATGGACCTGGCTCTTCAAGGCTAAAGAACGCATTGGGATTTTTCTTCTTTTTACAACAAAGTCCCATAATTCCGAGTCATTAGCTAAAATTCTAGCCACTCGAAGTAGTGTCTCTCGAGTATCTCTATGCTTTGGGGAAACTTCTACTAAGTCGTTAAACTTTAAATCATACTGAGCAAGAGCCTTCGCAAATTCTTGAATCTCCATTGCCCGTTCCTGATTCTGCTCCCGTTCACGAAATTCATTCAAACCCAGATGAATCTCTACCGCTTGATTTACATCTTCCTGATCCAGTGGCAAGGCTTCCCGTGACTTTTTCCGTCGGTAATAGTCAATTAGTCGACGTTTAATAAGTAAGCGAGCATACGCTAAAAAGGGAACGCCTCGCTCTTCCTCATAATGATCAATGGCTTCATTAAAGGCGATCAGAGCTTCTGATAATTCTTCATCCCTGCCCCAATCCAAAATTCGATGACAGACCTGATTGGTGACATGACGAATAAAGGGTTGGGACTCTTGTAAGAAATCCTCCCTGACCAAAGGCTCATCTTTAATCTTTTGCCATGGCCATCCCAGTTCCCACTCAGGCATTTTTCATCCTCCTGTTTATCAATACGTTTCTAAGTTAGCTTTTTAAGTCGGTTTAAACTTAAAATTCATTTTTATTATTTTTTAGTTTATTTTTTTAGCTTTAGTCGGTTTTACCTCGATCGACGCGTATGCGACTTTCCTTCGTCCTTTCCTTGCTTAACCACTCGCCAGGCGAATTTAGGCAATACCATTTGCCTTCTCAACCGCTGCGGCTGTTTCAGTAGTCGATAAAACCACTCTAGATGAATATCTCGGATCCATTGAGGAGCGCGCTTATTCAGTCCAGCCAAAGCATCAAAGCTTCCGCCTACACCAATACTGACCGTCGCTAAATCCAGATGGGATGCGATCCAGAATTCCTGACGTGGTGCACCCAAGCCAACCAACAAAAGGTCGGGTTTAAATTCGCGAATTTTCTCAGTGATTTCCGGTTGCTCTTCGAGTTGAAAGTAACCATGTTGCGCTTGCCATACTACACCCGGATATTGTTCAGCCACTTTACGGGCTGCAAGCTCCGCCACCCCCGGTTTACTCCCTAGAAAGAAAATCCGCCATTTTTTTTCTGTAGCAATTGGAAATAGAGATTCGAGCAAATCTATCCCTGTTACCCGCTCAGGCACTGGATGACCTAGTCGATTCGCTGCCCATACCACCCCGACTCCATCCGGAGTCACGAGTTGCGCCCTATTAATCAATTGCTTTAGCCTGGCATCTGCCCCTGCCGCAAAAATAAGTTCTGGATTCGCTGTGACAACCCAGGTCTGCTCCTTTTTCTCGACGGCCTCCTGAATATGTATTACCGTTTCCTGCATTGAGTAATCGTCGATTTTTATTCCAAGGACTTCGACTCGCACTTTACTCTCTCCTTGTAAAAAAGAACCGAGGGCATCACTTCCTCTGAAAGATTACTTTAGAGGAAGCTCTTACCTCGGGTCTTTTCATTTTCTTTTTAGTCCATGTGCCTAAGCTCTAAACTGCTTCTTAAAAACTATGATCCAAAACCTTCCCTGTTCCTAACGCAACACAAGAAATGGGATCTTCAGCTAAACTAACAGGTAACCCCGTCTCTCTAGACAATCGAATATCAAATCCATAAACCATCGATCCCCCGCCAGTCATAACAATCCCTTTATTCAATATATCCGCTGAAAGTTCAGGCGGAGTATGCTCGAGAACCTCTTTTACTGCACTAACAATAGCTTCCACTGATTCTTCGAGGGCGGTGTAACATTCCTTGGAATTCACCGTAACTGTTTTGGGTAATCCTGTAACAAGGTCACGCCCACGCACATCTATTTCTGCATTTTCAGGACGGCCTTCAGGAATCGCAGTACCTACAGCAATTTTGACTTCTTCTGCCGTACGCTCTCCAATCATTAAATTATATTCACGACGAATATGACGAATGATCGCTTCATCGAATTTATCGCCGCCCACGCGAAGACTTCGTTTGGTTACTATTCCCCCTAAAGCGAGAACCGCAATATCGGATGTTCCTCCCCCAATATCAACAACCATGTTCCCCGCAGGTCCAGCAATATCCAGTCCTGCACCTAACGCTGCCGAATAAGGTTCTTCGATGACTTTGACCTGTCTTGCTCCTGCTTGATAAGCTGCTTGTTTAACTGCACGCTCCTCAACCTCAGTGACACCAGAAGGAATGCAAACCACCACACGTGTTTTAAAAAATGGAAATTTCCGTGCGCCTGCCTTTTCCAAAAAATACTTAAGCATAAGCTCCGTTGTAACATAATCCGCGATAACACCATCGCGCATTGGACGAACCGCGACAATATTACCAGGAGTCCGTCCCAACATCATCCGAGCATCTTCACCCACTGCGATTCGCTTATTTGTGTTCTTATCAATAGCTACCACCGAAGGCTCGTGTAAAACAATTCCTTTTCCTTTTACATAGACTAAAACACTTGCTGTTCCTAGGTCAATTCCTAAATCAATTCCGAACATTCTTGGCGGTACCCCTTTCTTCTTTTGCCCATATAAGTAAAAGTACAATCTCCCATAAAGGGAGATTATACATAATATACCACATTATCTTATTCGATGAAAATCTCCTAATTCCTTTAAGTAATAACCCATTTTTCTAAATTTCAACCATTAATTATTAATTCTCTTGATATTTCTTCCGTGTCGCTTCCCCGCCTCGTATATGACGCTCTGCTTTGTTACTTTCTAGAATCTGTTTAACCTCCATCGCCAACTTCTCGTTAATTAAAGGCAGCCTCTCTGTTACATCCTTATGTACGGTAGACTTCGAAACGCCGAAAACATCAGCGGTTTGCCTAACTGTGGCACTGGATTCCATAATGTAATTTCCAATGTCGAGTACCCGCTTGCGGATATATTCTTGCACGCTGAGCCCTCCTTCTGTACCCCGAATTTTATACATTTATATGCAGTGAAAATTAAAAAAGACATCCTTCACGGACGTCTTCCTCTGGTAAATCATGTATATGCAATTTTTATGCTATTCTGCCTGTGCCTGATCTCCATTCCAAACTTCATAATGAAGTTGGGTTCGATCATTTATTCCATCCGCTCCGGAATAATACCCAATTTGGCCCAAAACAGTGTTATTTTCAATTATTTCACCTTGTTGAACTCTTAAATTGTCTAGTCCTCCGTAGACCACACGCCAACCTTCGCCACAATCGATCTCGACTTTCTGACCTAAAATCGGGTCAGCTCCTGCAAAAGTCACTTTTCCTCCGTGAGTAGCCCTGATCACGGCTCCTTCGACCAGTGGATAATCTCTGCCTGCATGGAAAAGATAAGCATTTACATTTTCGGAAAAATAATTTTCTACCCCGCGAAGCGGTTCAACTCGAACAGGGCTTGGAAAATCCTCCAACGATATTTTAACTTGGCTCTTATTTCCTCCTTGATCCTCGGTTTTTACTGGATTGCCCAAATCGAGCTTCAATGATCCTTCTTTCGTCTGATCGTTACCCTGAGCCACTACTTCCTGCCCCTTTGGCATTAACTCTAATCTTGCTAATCCATACGTTAAAGCGGTCAAACCCAAAATCAATATCATAACGAAATAGGCGGCCCCCATTTTCCAACCCTTTGGCAACTTCATAAAAATACTCCCTTTCGCCACTCTATGAAAGCATATATAAGAACAATCGTTCTAAGAATATCCTTTCCTAATCTGCCTTCTTTTAGACGAACCGGAGTTAAATCAGGGGTTTTGATTCCCTTTGCTTAATGCGAGTATTTGTGTTCCGGGATAAAAATGACTAAGAATTTCTGAATAAGTACTTCCTGCCTTTCCTAAATCATTCGCTCCGTACTGGGACATTCCCACAGCATGTCCGTTTCCATAGGTTTTAAGCTGAATTTCCTCAGGCTGAATCGTAAATTCGATATCTGTGGATGCTAGTCCTAAGAGGGTTCGTAGTTGCGGGGCTGTAAAAACTTTACCTAAAACACGAACTTCCTTTGCTCGCCCGGCTGTGGTTTGACTTATAATTGCAAAGTCTGAGGCTTTAAAGTTTTGGGGCGTTTGAGAAATTCCGAGTTTTTGATAGAGTACGTTCGGAGTATACGTATAAGTTTTAACAAAACGGGTTTGATTCGTTTCTCCAGATTCCACATTCTGCAAATATAACCTTGAGGAGCTCCAGACTTCTTCCGCCCGTTCAGTTGGTTTGCGTCCACTGCTACTATGATAAAAGGCATCAATGTATTGACCATTAGCAACAAGAACTTGACCCTTTGTGCTTTCGACTGAGTCTAAAACTGGTTTATGATAACGCCAATAACCCCACCATCCCCACTTCACTTTCATTTGAGTATCCGTAAGCCAGGCTTGAGTCTGAACTGTCGTATCCACATCATAGCCTTGATCTGAATCTGATCTCCGGCTGATCTGTTTGGCAGCATAGGTTCGAGCCGCTACAGCTTGAGCTTTCAATGCTTCACTATCAAACTCTGCCGGCATTTCTGCTGCAACAACTCCAACCAAATATTCTTCTAAAGCAAGAGTTTCAACATTTCCACCTGGCATTTTCACTCGAATATTAAAGTCTCCTAAAGGAATCTCCTCCTTTTGCCAGCGCATAATTGACCAAGGAATTAAGAAGATAATAATCAATGAAAGCACTAGGATGGTTATCCCTTCTTTTTTCAAAGGTCTTCCTCCTCTCTGCAGTACAAGCTTTGCTAAACCTTATGCTTGCTGAAGAGGCAATATGACTGTCAATGAGGGGATAAAAATAAGGAGCACTCGTGTGCTCCCCTAAAAAAATCACATTTTAAAAGTTTTTATAATACCTCATTAGGCCATCCTGCGAATATTAGCTCCAATTCTGTTGAGCTTATTTTCTATATCTTCATATCCTCGGTCAATGTGTTCCACCCCAGAGATCTCAGTTTCTCCTTCTGCCGTCAATGCTGATAAAATCAAAGCCGCACCGGCTCGGAGATCTGTAGCCTTCACTGGTGCTCCAGTCAAGCGTTCAACTCCTTGCACGATTGCACTTCGGCCCTCGATTTTAATATCTGCACCCATGCGTTTAAGTTCATCAACATGCATAAAACGGTTTTCAAAAACAGTTTCTGTCACCATTCCTGTCCCTTGCGCTGTACAGAGAAGTGCTAAGAAAGGAGCTTGAAGGTCGGTTGGGAAACCGGGGTGGACCTGGGTTTTAATATCTACAGCGTGATAATGTCCATTTCCTCGAACTCGTATTCCATCATCTTCTTCTCGGAAGTCTATTCCTGCTTCACTCATCTTAGCAAGAAGAGGTTTATTATGATCTGCAATTACGTTTTGAACGAGGACATCCCCACCCGCCGCTGCAGCCATTAATAGGTAACTACCCGCTTCAATCCGATCAGGAATTACCGTATGATTTGCACCATGAAATTCTCGGACCCCCTCAATATGAATCACACTGGTCCCTGCGCCACGAACTTTCCCCCCCATTTGGTTAAGGAAATTCGCAAGGTCAACAATTTCAGGTTCTTGTGCTGCATTCTCAATGAGTGTTGTCCCTTCAGCTCCGGCCGCAGCCATCATGATATTCTCTGTGGCTCCTACGCTCGGAAAATCGAGATAAATTCGAGTGCCCTTTAAAACAGTGGCACTGACATCAAGAAAGCCGTGTTCCATCCGAACTTCTGCCCCTAAAGCTTCAAGTCCCTTTAAATGCCAATTAATAGGGCGTGATCCAATAGCACAACCACCCGGATGTGAAATCCGTACATGACCTGTCCTTGCAAGCAGAGGACCCATTGTTACGATCGAGGCTCGCATTTTTGAGACCAACTCATGTGGTGCTTGAATTTCTGTAATTTCAGACGTATTTATGAATAACTGCGATCCTACCCGCTTAACCTGAGATCCAAAAGAACTAATAACTTCGCACATCACATCAACATCCAATAGATGCGGAGCATCATCAATTCGCAAAGGCTCAGGTGACAGCAAGCTGGCCGCGATAATTGGCAGAACTGCATTTTTAGCTCCACTGACGGTAATCGTTCCTTCTAAAGAATTTCCGCCAGTAACAATTAGTCTACTCAAGTGTTGAAGCACCCCCTTTTCGATTTAACATACCTTGACTTGCATTTATTCTCCCTCTACACTCGTTTTTCCTGCTAATTATACAAAGTTTGCTACTTTAAAATTCTTCCAATAGGACGGGTACTGCTAAGACCGTCATCGCTCCTTGAGATGTACTTCGCGTGAGAAGTTGAATATTTACGGAGTCTTCTCCCGCTTTAACTTCCGGAAAGAAACCGTCTTGCCAACCTGCAATCGATGAAGTCGTCCCTGAAAAGGCCACTTGCTTAGGTTCAAAACTATTGCGACGGAGATAGGTCTCCCCATCTATTCCAGCTCGAACTCGTTCGTCAAAATAGGCTTTTCCACCTTCTAGCTCAACCTTTTTTGCCATAGTCTTAAACCAAGTCCATATCTCTGCTTCTTCTAATGCATTAAGATGACGATAACCTGAAACCGTGAGTGATTGTTTCGAATCTAAACCCTGCGTCCAGTTTGCTGCTTGAATCTCTACTCCATGAATTTCCCATCTCCATCCAGATTGAGATCGTATCTGCTCTTGGAGAAAGGAAGATGCTGAATCACTACGTTCCTCCCCGAACCAAAATACAACTTCGACTTCTGCTTCAGCGACTTCTACTAACCCTGAGTTGAGTAATAGGGGGGGAATGTTTTTCTGTTGCCTGCTAGCAATCACTCCGTTTGCTTCATAGCCCAAATCAATCAGAATTATTAAAACAATGAATATGAATCCCATAATATATAAACGAACGTTACGATTCGTCAAGTTAATTCTCCTCTCGCTCCATGGTATGTTGAAATCATTTCATATATATTAGCCTACAGAATTAGTGTTGCCAAAGCACGAAAAAGTTAACGTCTTACCATAGCGATAATTAATATTTTTATGGATACGTTTTTAATTGTAGAATGCATAAAAATAGCGCGATAAATCTCAAGTCGATTTATCGCGCTATTTGTTAATTTTTAGTTAGTCATTCTTACCATCTGCAGCATTAAGCCTTGTAATTGCTCGACGCAGTGCATATTCTGCACGCTTCATATCTGTATCATGGGCTTTTTGAAGCAAGCGTTTTTCAGCTCTTGCTTTAGCCTCTAGGGCACGTTGGACATCAATAGACTCTGCAAATTCTGCTGTATCGGCGAGCACTGTCGCCTTATTCTCAGAGACTTCCACAAATCCCCCAGAGATGGCTAACTTCTTTTTGTTGCCATTCACAGTGTAGTGAACCACTCCCGTATCTAATGCCGCAATCATTGGAGCATGGTTCGGCAAAATCCCGAGATCTCCATCTACCCCTGGTAACACAACAAATTCAATCTCTTCTTTAAGGACGTTACCTTCAGGAGAAACCACATGGAAAGTAAATGTACCAGCCATGTTTATGCCCCCAATACTTTGGCTTTTTCAATAGCTTCTTCAATTGTTCCGACCATATGGAAGGCTGCCTCAGGAAGATCATCATGTTTCCCTTCAACAATCTCCTTGAATCCTCGGATCGTCTCTTTAATCGGTACATATTTACCAGGAGATCCAGTGAAGATTTCGGCCACATGGAACGGTTGAGACAGGAAGCGCTCAATCCGACGAGCACGACCCACGATCAGTTTTTCATCTTCAGAAAGCTCATCCATCCCAAGAATAGCAATAATATCTTGCAATTCTTTATATTTTTGTAGGATTTGCTGGACATCCCGCGCTACATTATAATGTTCATCTCCAAGAATTAAGGGAGAAAGAATCCGTGATGTTGAATCAAGAGGGTCAACTGCCGGATAGATCCCTTTCTCGGAAATCGCCCGATTAAGAACCGTCGTCGCATCCAAGTGCGAGAAAGTCGTAGCCGGGGCTGGGTCAGTCAAGTCATCGGCTGGAACATAGATAGCCTGAACAGAAGTGATTGATCCATCTCGAGTCGATGTAATCCGCTCTTGCAAAGCACCCATTTCGGTAGCCAATGTCGGCTGATAGCCAACCGCTGAAGGCATCCGTCCTAGAAGAGCAGACACTTCAGATCCTGCTTGAGTGAACCGGAAAATGTTATCAATGAAAAGCAGAACGTCTTGATGCTGAATGTCACGGAAATATTCAGCCATAGTCAGTCCTGACAGACCCACCCGCAAACGTGCACCCGGGGGTTCATTCATCTGGCCGAAAACCATGGCCATTTTATCGATAACCCCGGACTCTTTCATTTCATTCCAAAGGTCATTTCCTTCACGGGTCCGTTCGCCAACGCCAGCAAAGACAGAAAGTCCGCCATGTTGCATCGCGATATTATTAATGAGCTCCTGAATCAGTACTGTTTTGCCTACGCCAGCACCGCCAAAAAGACCAATTTTACCGCCTCGGGCATAGGGAGCGAGCAAGTCAATAACCTTAATCCCCGTTTCCAACATTTGGGTCGAAGGATCTTGATCCACAAAGGAAGGTGCTGGGCGATGGATTGGATTGTTCGTTGCTGCATGGACTTCAGCGCCATTATCAATCGGTTTACCTAATACATTGAACATCCGTCCCAGAGTTTCTGGACCCACGGGAACAGTGATAGGTAAACCCGTATCTTTGACTTCCATACCCCTCTGCAAACCATCTGTTGAGGACATAGCTACGCAACGGACGATTTCATTTCCTAAATGCTGCTCCACCTCTAGGGTGATATCGATTTTCTTCTCAGGGTCCTGTATCAGTACTGCATTGTAGATTCTTGGCAGTTGATCGGGAGCAAATTCAACGTCAACTACCGCCCCCATGACTTGTACTATCTTACCGATATTCACAAGCGAGAGTCCTCCTTTTTGGGAATTTACAGCAGCTACTCAAGGGCAGCCGCTCCACCGACAATTTCGGTGATTTCTTTCGTAATCGCCGCTTGACGCGCACGGTTCATCTGGAGTGTCAAACTATCAATCAATTCTTTAGCATTATCAGATGCTGCACCCATCGCCGTCATTTTTGATCCCATTTCACTTGCTTTTCCTTCCAATAAAGTACGGAAAACTGCTGTTTCCACATACTTTGGAAGCAAGGTATTCAGAATCTCCTCTGACGAGGGTTCAAAAATATACTCTTTACCGCTCTGACCCTCAGGTTGTTCGATCGGTAAGATTTTGATTTGTTTGGGTTGCTGGTTGATTGCTGAGATAAATTCATTATAAACGAGGTAGACTTCATCAAAGACACCCTCGCTATAAGCGCGAATAACCTGTTGGGCAATCTCCTTGGCAAGGCCATATGAGGGAAAATCCCCTATACCTATAAATTCAGAAAGCATCTCAACTTTTCCATGCCGAAAAGTATCTCTTCCCTTACGTCCGACTACGATAAGTTTCGCCTCATGTTCTTCTTCGGCGAGCACATTTTTGGTCATCCGGATTATGTTCGCATTATAGCCACCGCAAAGTCCCCGATCAGAGGTAATGACCACATATCCCACTGTTTGCACGGTTCGTTTTTCCAAAAGAGGATGAGTAGCCTCCTCCTGATTTTGGGCTAGACGAGCTAATATTTCATGCATTTGACGGGTATAAGGTCGGGCAGCGACAACCCTTTCCTGGCATTTGCGCAACCGAGCAGCCGCCACCATTTTCATGGCTTTGGTGATCTTCTCCATATTGCTGATGCCTCGGATCCGGCGACGAATATCAAGTATACTTGCCACCTCGTTCACCTACCCCCCATTTAGATCAGAAATCCTTGCTTGAATTCGCTAATCGATTTGGCAATCTCAGCATCTAACTCATCCGATAGTTTCTTCTCAGTACGGATTTGCGTTAAGATGTCAGCTTTCACTGAGCGCATGAACCGAAGATACTCTTGTTCAAAGCGACCAATCTGATCGACAGCGATATCATCAATTAAGCCTTTAACGGCAGCATAAATGACAACGACTTCTTCTTCAACAGGCATGGTATGATATTGTGCTTGTTTCAGAATTTCCATCGTCCGTTCACCACGGCCTAAACGCATTTGCGTTACTTTATCTAAGTCAGAACCGAATTGAGAGAAAGCTGCCAACTCGCGGTATTGAGCAAGGTCGAGTCGTAATTGCCCAGCGACTTGCTTCATTGCTTTGATTTGTGCCGAACCACCAACACGGGATACAGAAATACCCACGTTAATAGCCGGACGGAAACCTGAGTTAAACAGATCCGTCTCCAAGAAGATCTGACCATCGGTAATCGAGATAACATTCGTAGGAATGTACGCTGAAACGTCACCCGCTTGAGTCTCAATAATCGGCAAAGCTGTCATCGAGCCACTGCCAAGTTCAGGAGAAAGTTTAGCGGAACGTTCCAAGAGACGGGAATGAAGATAGAAAACGTCTCCGGGATAAGCCTCACGTCCGGGTGGCCGTTTTAACAGCAGAGACAATTCACGATAAGCAGAAGCTTGTTTCGTAAGATCATCATAAATGATGAGAACATGCTTACCGTTATACATGAATTCCTCGCCGATAGCGCAGCCTGCATAAGGTGCAATATAAAGCATCGGTGCAGGTTCGGAGGCTGGTGCTGAAACAATAATGGAGTAATCCATCGCACCATGATCTTCAAGTGTTTTAAGAACTCCAGCTACTGTCGAGGACTTTTGGCCAATTGCGACATAAATGCAGATCACATCTTGTCCCTTTTGGTTAATGATCGCGTCAACAGCGACTGCCGTCTTTCCTGTCTGCCGGTCACCAATAATCAGTTCCCGCTGACCTCGACCAATCGGCACAATCGCATCGATCGATTTAATCCCTGTTTGCAGGGGTTCGTGGACTGATTTCCGATAAACAACACCTGGAGCTTGGGACTCAATCGGTCGGAATTTATCGGTCTTAATTTCCCCTTTTCCGTCAATCGGTTGACCCAAAGCGTTGACAACGCGGCCAATCATGGCATCGCCAACCGGAACTTCAACGATCCGTCCTGTACGTTTGACGGGGTCGCCTTCTTTAATATTGATAAACTGACCCAAAATAACGCAACCAATATTATCGGCTTCAAGGTTCATAGCCATTCCATAAACTCCGTTAGGGAATTCTAGGAGTTCACCAGCCATTGCCTTTTCCAATCCATAAACGCGGGCAATCCCGTCACCGACCTCGATAACAGTACCCACGTCCATAACATCAACCACATTATCATAACGTTCGATTTGCTGTTTGATAATTGAACTTATTTCTTCTGGACGTAATTTCATCCTGTCTTTTCACCCCTATTTTCTGAGGTCTTCAAAAACTCCCGGTTTAGGCTCGGCCTAAGCTTAGGCGAATCTGAGAAAGCTTGTAGGCCACCGTTCCATCCATGACCCGATCACCAATTTGAACGATTACGCCACCGATGAGTTCGGGACGGACTTCCTTGACCATGCGTACATTCTTTCCGGTAATCCGGACCAATTCCTTATGCAAACGTTCTTCTTGAGTTTTGCTCAAGGGCGCAGCACTCGATATCCTAGCTTCGATAATGTTTCGCGCTTTATCTGCAAGCAACTTAAATTCCCGTTGAATATCAGGAAGCAAGTTTTCTCTTCTCTTATCGATAAGTAAATAGAAAAAGCGGCGAACCGTGTCACTCAAGCTTCCAGAAAAGAGCTTGTCCATAATCTCTTTCTTCTCGGTCAAGGAAATATGCGGATGATAAAGGAGATGCGCAACCTCAGCATTCTCTTCTATTAAACCTATAAGCTGGTCAAGCTCGGTCTCTATTTGATTCAGATCTTGTTGTTCAGCTAATTCAAATAAGGCCTGAGCATACCGGCGGGCTAAAGCTCCCTTTAACATGGCAATTCCCCTACTTCTTGAATAAATTGCTCAATGAGATCTTCCTGACCTTTGACATCCAAGTTTTTGCGAATAATCTTTTCGGCGACAGCAACCGATAAATCGGCAACTTGAGCCTTTACTTGGGCAACAGCCAAGTCACGTTCGCGTTCAATGTCGGCGAGGGCCGATTTTTTGATCTTTTCAGCCTCTACATGAGCTTCTGCCAAGATCTCCGCAGACCGTTCTTCGCTCAATTTCGTCGCTTTCGCGATAACTTCTTGAGCTTCTTGACGTGCCTTACGCATTTCTTCCTGGTACTCACGTTTTATTTGTTCAGCCTGCTGGCGTTCTTTTTCTGCTTGAGCGATATTAGACTCAATGAAGTTACGACGTTCTTCCATCATATTCATGATTGGATTCCACGCGTACCGTCTAAGAATATATACAAGTAATAGGAAAGATATGATTTGGGCGACTAGCGTCCAATCAAACGATATGGGATTCACAGTTTACCCCCCTCTCAAGTCTAGTCCATCCATGAATGATTTTTACAAGGGGGAACGATCCGTTCCCCCTTGTTTTGACGGGCTGGGACTTAAGACTCAAGCCCAATTCAATTCAGACTTACTTCGTAAACATGAGAAGTAGAGCAAGAACCCATGTCAAAAGTGGCAAAGCCTCGACGAGACCTACACCAATAAACATAGTGGATTGTAATGCACCTTTAGCCTCAGGCTGGCGAGCAATTCCTTCTATTGTTTTTGTAATCAAGCTTCCGTTACCAAGTGAAGCTCCGAGGGCTGCTAATCCAGCAGCAATCCCTGCACCAAGTGCAGCTGCAGCAGAAACGTCCACAGAGTTTCCTCCTTTCTTATTACCCTATAAATTATTTCGTAATATTTTCTCAGTAGGCACATGCTCCACTGAAATCTAACAATAACTAAAACGAACTGAACAATCCCGATTACTCCTCACCCACTGCTTGGGCAACATAGGCCGTTGTCAGAACTGTAAAAACATAGGATTGGATTGCTCCAATAAAGATACTAAACGCAAGCCAAATCGTATCTGGCAAAATACCGCCAAATACCCAAACACCTGGGAGCATTAAAATAACACTAATAAGAATTTCACCTGCATAAATATTACCAAATAAACGGAAGGCCAGTGTCATCGGCTTGGAAATCATATCGATTCCATGGATGAGTACAAAAACCGGATGCGGCTCTAGGAAATGTTTGAAATAATGACTTCCTTGGTACTTAATCCCCATCCTTACAACCAAGACCATCGTTAGCAACGCTAACGCCACAGTCGTATTGATATCTGCTGTTGGAGACATCCAGGAGGCCCCTTCAAAGATTTTATTCAGCTGCGCAAACTCAACATTATGAAAGAGATTAAGTGTAAAATTTGGAAGCAGTCCAAACATATTAGAAACAAAGACAAACAATATCAACGTCAATAAATAGCCAAGTAACGGACGTGCCTTTTCTAAGTCCATGTTATCAGAGACGAGTTTGCGTACGAAGTCAATCATCCATTCTAAGACATTCTGCATTTTACCCGGCTTGCCGCTCGTTAAATTCCGCACCCCTAAAAGCACAAAAAGCAAGATAACGACCATAACCATCCATGTCATGACAAGCGTCTTTGCGTGGAAGGTCATACTACCTAAATGCCACAATATAGTTTCCTCATGCATATATTCATAACTCACCCCTTTCTGCCTTCATATATTCTATTATCCCTACAATAAGAGAAACCACAAGTCCTAACGCAAATCCCAGGGCTAAACTAAAAAGCCACTCTTTCTGATAGCGACCGACTGCCGCTACAACTAAAGTCACAAACCCAAGGCGCGCAAAAAAGCTTCGACGCATTTGTCGAATAGCCATGGAAATTTCTAATTCAACATTTCTTTGCGTATTTTTATAAAGCCATTGCGTATACAAAAAACTAGTCCAATATCCCACAATGGCTCCAAGTAAGCCCTCGTTATGGGTCATCCCCATCGCAAGGAATAATCCGGAAGTGCCTAAAAGTAAATAGACAAGTTTACTTTTTGTCATCGGTCATCCCAAGCTTTCTTAAACTTACTACTACATAACTTCCTCCGAAGACTAACCCAACTAAAATAAACAGAAGTTGAAACCACGGTTGGGTTTCCCATCGCTGATCGAGATATTTACCCAGCAGATAGCCACCCCCAACTAAAATCGCGAGTGTGGTAGCAATACTTGTACCCAGCGCCATAGCTTTAACCACGTTCAGACGGTTATCGCCCATATACGACTACCTCACCCTATCACGAATAATCGATAGTTATATCTTATTCGCGATGGCATTTTTAAAATCCTGCTTCATTTGAAAGAAAAGCAGTTTTTTTCTATACTCCCTTATTATTCTATAAAATTCTGTTTTTTATTCTATTGTATCTTTTGTTTCTGGATAATATTTACAATACGGTCAGCTGCTTTACCATCACCATAAGGATTAATGGCATGAGCCATCGCATGAAAGTGTTCCTCATCCCTTAAAAGTCGATTTAAGCTCTCGACAACTCGCTCGTAAGAAGTACCCACTAAGGAAACGGTTCCTGCTTCGACCGCCTCTGGGCGCTCCGTAGTATCCCTTACAACTAAGACAGGTTTCCCTAAAGATGGAGCCTCTTCTTGAATTCCGCCTGAGTCTGTCAAAATGATATGCGCTTTAGACATCAAATTGACAAAAGGCTCATAATCCATCGGTTCAATCAAGTAGACTCGTTCATGTTGACCTAAAACCTCATCAACGACTTTCCGTACAGAGGGATTTTTATGGACAGGAAATACAATATAGGTATTCGGATTATTGTCGAGCACATTCGCTAGCGCTCGATAGATTTGACGCATCGGTTCCCCAAGGTTTTCCCGGCGGTGCGTGGTTACCAAAATCATGCGTCGATTCTGTTCCCGCTCCAGTATTGAATCTAATTCCCGATCATTGAAACGATAATCTGTATCAACCGTATGTAGCAAAGCATCGATAACCGTATTTCCTGTTACAAAAATCTTCTCCAGCGGCACACCTTCTCGAAGTAGATTTTGCTTTGCCGTATTTGTTGGTGCAAAATGCAAATCCGTAATCGCACCTGTTAGTTTACGGTTCATCTCTTCCGGAAAAGGGGAGTACTTATTACCGGTACGTAGGCCTGCTTCCACATGGCCCACTGGAATATGCGTATAAAACGCAGCAAGTGCCGCGACGAAAGTCGTTGTCGTGTCTCCATGGACTAAGATTAAATCTGGTTTTGCTTTTGCAAAGACCTCAACGAGCCCATTGAGGGCTCGTGTTGTAATTTCAACGAGAGTCTGCCCTGCTTTCATCAAATTCAAGTCGTAATCTGGACGAATCTTAAAAAGTTCCAACACTTGGTCGAGCATTTCTCGGTGTTGAGCTGTCACAGCGACCTGACATGGAACCGATTCTTTTTGAAGGGCTTTAACGACTGGGGCCATTTTGATCGCTTCAGGACGTGTCCCAAAAACCACCATGACCTTAGGTTGTTGTTTCACCGTTCGTTACTCTCCTTTGAATATTTCAGTTTACTGTCCACATTCTTCTTTCCAAGATAGATGAATAAGCTTAAGCTCGGCCTCTTCTGCGAGTTGTTGTGCTAGAGCATCCGGATAGGGATTGGCATAGATCACGCGTTTAATTCCTGCGTTAATGATCATCTTGGTACAGAGGACACAGGGTTGTGTGGTTGTATAGAGAATCGCTCCATCAATTTCCACCCCGTGCTTAGCCGCCTGTACGAGTGCATTCTGCTCCGCATGAACCGCCCTGCAGATCTCTGTCCGTTCACCGGAAGGAATCTGCAGTTTTTGCCTTAAACACCCAACTTCAGCACAATGTTTTAACCCTGTAGGGCTTCCATTATATCCCGTACTTAGAATCTGCTTATCCTTGACAATCACTGCCCCAACTTGACGACGCAGACAGGTGGAGCGTTCTGAAACCACCTGCGCCATCTTCATGAAATAATCATCCCAACTTGGGCGCTTCTTTGGTGTGTCCATTATTTCGTTCCAAAGAGCCGATCTCCGGCATCCCCTAAGCCTGGTACAATATAACCATGGTAATTGAGCTTTTCATCCACCGCAGCTACGAAGATTTCCACATCATTATGTGCGGATCTTACTGCCTCGATTCCTTCTGGTGCAGCGATGAGACACATTAACTTAATGTTGCGAACTCCTCGCTCCTTCAAAAATGTAATTGCTGCTGATGCCGAACCCCCTGTTGCGAGCATTGGGTCAATTACAATCAGCTCTCGCTCCTCAATATCAGTTGGCAGTTTGCAATAATATTCTACAGGTTTGAGTGTTTCCGGATCGCGATATAAGCCAATATGACCTACTTTCGCTGTCGGGATAAGTTTAAGCATGCCATCAACCATGCCTAATCCTGCACGTAGAATGGGAACCAGTCCAACCTTTCGTCCCGCAATCACTTTCGTTTTCGTCGTGGCAACTGGAGTCTTCACCTCAATCTCTTCCAGCGGGAAGTCTCGAGTTACTTCATATGCCATAAGCATTGCAACTTCTTCAACAAGTTCGCGGAAGTCTTTCGATCCGGTTTCCTCATCTCGTATTAATGAAAGCTTATGTTGAATCAAGGGGTGATCAAGAACGTGTACTTGTGCCATGAAATACGTCAACTCCTAATCTAAATTCGTGTAAAGTGGGAACTCCTTACAAAGACTTGCTACAATTTCTCTTGCTTTTGCATAGCTCGTCTCATCCTGATTGGTCAGTACGAGATCAATAGCCTCTGCAATCCGCTGCATCGCTTGAGGATTCATTCCCCGGCTAGTTACAGCAGGTGTGCCAATACGAATACCACTCGTAACAAACGGACTCGCAGGATCATAGGGGATTGTATTTTTATTAACCGTAATTCCCACCTCATCAAGGATATGCTCTGCATCCTTTCCCGTCAATCCTTTTGTCCGCACATCTACGAGCATTACATGGTTATCTGTGCCCCCGGAAACCAAGCGGAAACCTTTTTCACTCAGACTGCTCGCCAACATCTTTGCATTTTCCACGATATGCTCTTGGTAAAGTTTAAACTCCGGTTGAAGAGCTTCCCCGAAAGCGACCGCCTTTGCAGCAATTACGTGCATAAGTGGGCCACCCTGAATTCCAGGGAAAATTGCTTTGTCAATCGCCTTAGCATATTCTTCTTTGCAAAGAATGAGTCCCCCTCTCGGACCGCGCAACGTTTTATGAGTCGTTGAGGTCACGAAGTGAGCATACGGGACTGGGCTTGGATGAATCCCCGCTGCAACTAATCCGGCAATATGTGCCATATCCACCATGAGAAGGCAACCTGCCTCATCCGCAATTTCACGAAGCTTAGGAAAGTCAATAATTCGAGAATATGCACTTGCACCTGCAACAATCAACTTCGGATGGTGTTCAAGTGCTAACGCTCGAACTTTTTCATAATCAATAACTTCTGTGTCAGGTTCAACTCCATAAGCCACAAAGTTAAAATACATTCCAGAGAGGTTTACTGAGCTACCATGAGTCAAATGTCCACCATGTGCAAGATTCATGCCGAGAACCGTGTCTCCTGGTTTAAGTATGGCAAAGTAAACCGCCGTATTCGCTTGAGCACCGGAATGAGGTTGAACATTGGCATGATCAGCTCCAAAAAGCTTTTTAACCCGTTCCCGCGCTAGGTCTTCAACGACATCAACGTATTCACAGCCTCCATAGTAACGATGAGCTGGATATCCTTCTGCATACTTATTGGTAAGCACTGAGCCTTGCGCCGCCATGACTGCACGGCTAACAAAATTTTCCGAAGCGATAAGTTCGATTTTATTGCGTTGCCGCCCTTCTTCTTGAGCAATCGCTTCCGCAACTTCGGGGTCTTGTGGAAGAATCCATTCTTTAATATAATCCATTTTACTCCTACTCCTTTAAAAATCTGTTCTATTAACGCTTAAGAACATACTCTTTTTAGAAGGTTCCCCAAATTTTATCCTATTGGACCTAAATTACAATAAAAGCACCTGCTTTTCAAGACTTTCCTTTAAATTATTCAGGATAAACCGCTCGCGGTCCGCCAATAAGCCGAGGACGAGTACGAGCCATTGTTAAATGGGCTTCCCCAATCTCCTTAACTTTAAGCCGAATTGGAACGACCACCGGACGCAGATGCATCCCAATAAACGTATCTCCAATATCAATTCCTGCATGTCCTTTAATGCTCTCAACCATTAAAGGAGCCTTAAAGCTTTTCCATGCTTTAACTGACATCGCTCCGCCTGCTTTCAACCCTGGAAGAACAGTTACAGGGTCTAGCCCATAACGTTCCACACATTCTTCTTCAACCACCAGAGCACGATTAATATGCTCACACCCTTGGACCGCTAGAAAAATCCCCTGTTCTCTTACTTTTTTCAGCAAAGGGGGTAAGAGAATATCAGCGACCTCAACGCTGCTTCCTTTCCCAATATGCTGTCCGAGCACTTCACTCGTGCTGCAACCCAAGACTAGAATTTGACCCGAGCGTAAATTTGCTTGTATAAAAAAATCATCGAGAACACTCTGCCAAGTCTCTGCAATCCCTTCTAGCTTCTCTGGCAAGTTCGACTGCGCCTCCTTAAAACTCTTCCCCAGTTTCAATCGACGTCAATAAATCCACACGTCGCGCATGGCGTCCTCCGGCAAAAGGAGTTTTAATAAAAATATCAACAATATCTAAAGCCAAGCCTACTCCCGTTACCCGCCCCCCTAGGGCAAGTACATTAGCATTATTATGTTCACGAGACATCCGCGCTGAATAGGTCTCTGAGCATAACGCGGCTCGAATACCCGGGACTTTATTGGCCGCCATTGAAATTCCTAGTCCTGTCCCACAAATAACAACTCCGAGGTCTGCCTCGCCGTTAAGAATTGCCTTCCCAACCTTATAACCGAACCTCGGATAATCGACAGATTCCTTCGAGTTCGTTCCTAAGTCTAATATCTCTATGCCTTGACCTTCCAAATGCACGCGAATCTCATTCTTAAGTTCAAAACCACCATGATCCGCTCCTAATGCAATCTTCACTTTATCTACCTCCGCTAGCTCATCTAACTTTGTTCTTCTGATGAAAATTCTACACTTTAGCAAGTAATCCCTGCCAAAGTCGTCAAATATTGAAGAAGTATGCAAAATCATAAAGAAAGCTTGGCCGTGCCAAGCTGTTTATCCCTATTTTAATCGTTTCTTGTTAATTTATCCAGCTCATTCTTCAATTCATAGATTAAGCGTTCAATCTGCTCCGCACATTGCTGATAAATCTTAAGCGATCCTCCAAAAGGATCTAAAATATCCTTGCCCGATTCTCCCCATACACCTAGTCGACGTATCTTACCCGTATACTCTGGATAAAGCGAACGCAATCGCATTTCCTGTTCCATCGTCATCGGAATAATCCAATCTGCTTCTTGAAGAAATAACCGATTAACTCGCCGAGAGTGGTGAGAAGAAAGTTCAATACTCCGCGCTTTCATCACGGTCAAGGCTTGATCACTTGCGGGTTGTCCTTCCCAAGCGCCCATTCCAGCCGAGCTCACCTCCACCCCTGGCCCAAAAATCTTTTTAGCTAACCCTTCGGCCATGGGACTACGGCATGTATTGCCTGTGCAGATGAATAAAAGCTTCATGATCATGAGCACCCCTCTTCTGAAAAATCATAAGCATATCTTATTGAACTATAACAGCATCTTCACCCCGATGAGAACGAGAACTACTCCGCCTAAAACCTCTGCCCGCTGCCCAAGCCGCGATCCGACAAACCTTCCCAGAAGAAGACCACTACCCATCATAGCTCCCGCTACAATTCCCATCACGACGACTGTAAGCATGATAGGACTCTCCACTGTTCCGAGAGAAAACCCGACGCTTAATGCATCTAGACTGACACTCACCGCTAAGAAGTAAACTCCCCTTCCTCGTAACGAGATACCTGCGGGAAGTTGGGTACGTCTCAAGGCTTGACGAGCCTCCGAAAGCCGATAAAATTCCGGATCAGGACGCCAAACATGGAAGAGCATTCTTCCCCCTAGCCAGAGCAAAACTGCTGCGCCAATTCCTTTAGCCAATTGCCCCAGTACCATTCCCATTGCCTGACCCATCAAGAGTCCCGCCAAAGGCATAAGGACATGGAAAACCGCAACAATAAGAGAAAGTTTTAAGGTCATCCGCTTTCCAACACCCACGAGTCCAATCGCTAAAGCTAACGAGAACGCATCCGCTCCCAAAGCAACAGAAAGAGCCAACACCCAGACTAAATTCAAGCTTTACACCCCCAATCAAAAGCCAGAGGTTAGAATGGAGAATTCTAACCTCTTCTGTATCTTATGCGTGGGGGCAAGCGCAAATGCTTTTACACCAATTTTCGTATCTTTAAGCTCTCTACACGTACCAAATCTTCTGACCCGAGGCCTTCTCTAAACGGTTCATAATTGCAAAACCTATACCATTTTTTGAAACCCCTTCGGCAAGGATGATATCAATGCCTTGTTCATCACAAAGTCTTAAACCCTCATAAAGGCTAGCAGCAACTTCATCAGGACGTTCCTCCGAACCAAGAACGAAGAGGAGTTCGGGTAATTGACTATGCAGATCTGAAGCACTCTCCAGTGTACAGATGATCCCGACCTTTTTAAGCCGAGTATGGGCATTTTGAATTTCATCTGTGATACGAGTTAAAATCTTTTCCCGTTCACCGATCAGGAGATAGAGATCGCCTTTTGGTGCATAATGCCTGTACTTCATCCCTGGTGCTTTGGGAGGCTGATTCTCCGAAGGATGATCAACCGAAACCTTGCCCAGCACTTCTTCTAGTCTTTCTCTCGTTATCCCGCCGGGCCGTAAAATGCAGGGAATTTCACCCGTTAGATCAAGAACAGTAGATTCGACCCCTACATCACAGGCTCCTCCATCCAAAATGAGAGGAATTCGACCTTGTAGATCCTTCCAAACATGAATTCCATTCGTAGGACTGGGTTTTCCTGAGAGATTTGCACTCGGGGCCGCAATGGGAACCCCTGCCTTTTCAATCAGGGCTAAAGCTACAGGATGGTTCGGCATCCGGATCCCCACAGAGTTCAACCCTGCTGACACCGTTTCCGGAATAATAGGTGTCTTTGGTAAAACGAGTGTGAGCGGGCCTGGCCAAAAGGCGCGTGCACAGCGCTCTGCCAGCTCACCCCAACCTGTAACAAGCGATTTCACCATTTCAAAATTGGACACATGTACGATCAAAGGGTTATCCTGCGGGCGTCCCTTGACCTTGAAAATCTCGGCACAGGCCTGAGCATCTAATGCATTTGCTCCTAAACCGTAGACTGTTTCAGTTGGGAAAGCAACCAGTTGTCCCTTCCTAATGAGCTCTGCCGCTTCTTCAATATACTCCGACTCCGGAGCTTGGCTATCTATATATACTCGTTTTGTCTCCATACTCTATTTTCACCTCATACTGAACTCGGCATAAACAACTCGGTCTCGTCCTCCATAATCCCGAAAGACCTGAGTCCTAAATCCTTGTTTTTGAAAAAGTTCCTGGACTGCTTGTCCCTGGTCCCAGCCAATCTCCATTAAGATTCTACCCTCAGGTTTTAGTAACGATGCGGCCTCTTCAGCCAAACGTCGATAAAAAATCAGACCGTTCTCTGCTCCAACAAGGGCCATTTCTGGTTCTTTAAAAATTTCCGGGGCAAGCAAGCGATGTTCTTTTTCAGGTATATAGGGTGGATTGGTAACAATCCAATCCCAGCGTTCCCCTCGAATCGGTTCAAAAAAGTCCCCTTCACGCCATTCCACTTGAGCCTTGTTCTGCTGAGCATTGTACCGAGCAACCTCAAGAGCGGCCGATGACAAATCTGTACCGATGACAAAGGCTTCTGTCCAAAAATGAGCAATCGCTACAGCGAGTGCTCCACTCCCTGTACACAAATCCGCAATACGGATTTCTGCCTTTGCGGATGACTTCCTAAATTCAAGTAACTTTTCGATCAGAATCTCACTATCGGCCCTAGGAATAAGCACTCGCTCATCAACATAAAAACTGAGTCCCATGAATTCCTGATTTCTAAGGATATATTGCAATGGTTCACGGGCAGAACGACGTGCAATCAACGATTGGTAATGTTTCCACTGTTCGTCAGAAAGCACCGTTTCCCGCTCAAGATAGAGTTGTTCGCGACGCCATCCTAGATCAAAACTCAAAAGGAGATCCGCATCCCAGCGTGAATTCTCAACTTCTGCTTCTTTTAATCTTCGCTCTCCCCATTGCAGCACCTCAAAGATCTTCATTCTGCCTCCGTTTTTAACCGTTCTGCTTGATCTGTGGTAATCAATGTCTCGATAATCTCATCTAAATCTCCCAGAAGAATACTATCAATTCGGTGCAACGTGAGCCCAATGCGGTGATCCGTAACCCGTCCCTGCGGGAAATTATATGTCCGAATCCGTTCGCTTCGATCTCCCGTTCCAACTTGGCTTTTTCGCGCTGAAGCCATCTCTCCATGAGCTTCCTCCTGCGCCTTTTCCAAGAGACGCGCCCTTAAAACGCGCATAGCCTTGTCTTTATTTTTCAACTGAGATTTTTCATCCTGACATGATACCACAGTTCCTGTCGGAAGATGCGTAATTCGGACGGCAGATTGGGTCGTATTGACACACTGTCCTCCCGGACCGCTGGCACAGAAAAGGTCAATCCGTATATCATTGGGTTTAATATCAACCTCAACTTCTTCTGCCTCCGGCAACACCGCAACTGTTGTTGTTGACGTATGAATTCTTCCCCCAGATTCTGTAGCAGGAATCCGTTGAACACGGTGTACTCCGCTCTCGAACTTAAGTTTACTATAGGCTCCCTGTCCTTCGACTAGGAAGACAATTTCTTTAAACCCACCAATGTCCGTGTAACTAGCGTTCATGAGCTCTGTTCGCCAGCCCTGGCGTTCTGCATATTTAGTATACATTTTATACAAATCGCCAGCAAAGAGGGCCGCTTCTTCCCCGCCGGCTCCAGCCCTAATCTCCATAATGACATTTTTATCATCATTTGGATCCTTAGGCAAGAGAAGGACTTTCATGCGTGCTTCTAATTCCTCGCGTTTAGAAGCCAGTTCTTCACGCTCTAACTCAGCCATTTCTTTAAATTCCGGATCCAACTTTTCACTGAGAAGACTTTCCGTATCCTCCAGACCCTTCAGTACCCCTTGATATTCGCGGAAGGCCTCAACAATCCCCGTCATTCCCGCTTGAGCCTTGGCATGCTTTTGCCACTCTTCCTGATTGGAAATCACCTCAGGATCACTCAGAAGCTGGGTTAATTCATCATAACGCTGTTCAATTTCCGTTAATTTTTCGAGCATATTTACACCTCAATAATTTTGACAATCCTCAAACCGTCTCGTCAAGTCAATATATTATATTAAAAAAGTTCCTAGCCTGATTCTAGGAATCCTCTTTCTTGCCTATAGTTCAATTCGTTGAATATTTGAACGCTCAGTAAACAAATTCAAAAAAGCAGAGCATGCGCTCTGCTTTTTCTCCAGCAACGACCGCAGGCCGTTGTTCTTTGTCTCTACATACCGTATTTCTTTTTAAACTTATCAACCCGTCCGCCAGCATCAACAAAACGTTGGACACCGGTATAGAAGGGATGACACTTCGAACAAATTTCCACCTTGATATCCTTCCTTGTGCTACCGGTATGAATCACTTCACCGCAAGCGCAAGTAATTGTGGTTTGCTCATATTTCGGGTGTGTGTTTTCTTTCATATCGTCACCTTCTTTCTACCGAATATTCAACGGATTGTTCGTCAGTTCTAACGAGTCTGAGAATTTCCGTACTGTAAACCGGTCAACTTGTAAAAGTATAGCACAAAGAAAGCTAACAGGTCAAGATTATAAATTTTATTGTTTATTCTCTCACTACGTTATACTGAGGCAAAAAGTCGGAAGGGTCCACCGCCTTACCATTTTTTCGAATTTCAAAATGAAGGTGCGGCCCGGTCGTGTTGCCCGTATTTCCAGATATAGCAATCTGCTCTTCCATCTCGACCTGCTCCCCTACTTTTACCGACAATTCATCATTGTGCCCATATAATGTTTGAATACCATTCCCGTGGTCAATCAAAACTGCTAACCCATAAACTCCCATCCAACCTGCTTTGATGACTTTACCCTGTCGTGCAGCACTAATCGTCGTACCGGTAGGCACAGCAATATCAATCCCATGATGGAAATTTTTGTATCCTCGCCAACCATAATCTGAACTAATCCGTCCCCAAACCGGCCAGTGATAAGAAGCCACAGCGCCACGAGATATCTCTCGTGATACCTCTTTGGGTTTCGAATTCCCGAGTAGAGTCGTATTTTCACGAATAGTTAAAGTCGCACCTAACCCGAGCTGATTTGCTTGCGGATTATCTTTTAGGATCTGATCACGCGTTGTTCCATACTTTTTAGCCAAATCATTCAAGCCTTGCCCTGGTTCTACTGTTACGACTGAAAAACAAGTCACTGATCGCATCCCGCTTGAATATACCGGAACTGCAAAGTACCCCGTAGTCAAAAAGGCCATGAGAAAAGCGGCACACCTCCACACGACTTGGGCGCGCCGCTTTCGCCCATGTTCTTGAACCCTCATTACTTTTAAAACACCTCGAAGTTTTAGAATTGAATTTGCTCAAAAAGCATACTAAACTATTGTTTCCAAACTTCGGGGAATAAATACTCATAAAAAAGACCTGTTGCAAAATTGATGGTCATGTAGCTTTACGCACACCCGTTCACTCCTGTGCGTGAAACTACGCTTGAGGGTCTATTGGGAGGAAAAGAAAGGGGCTGTTACGTTGCAACAGCCCCTGAGAAATTTCTTCTTATGCCCGGGTATTTTCTTTCAAAACACCCTTCATTGCATACTGAGGCTTTTTATCAAAGCGATGTTGTGCTTCGATAAAACGGACTGTTCCAGTCCGTCCCCGCATAACAACCGTATGGGTCGAAGCGCCCTGGGATGTAAAATTAACTGCACGTAAAAGGGGTCCTTCAGTTATCCCAGTAGCGGCAAAGAACACATCATCAGACTTAACTAAATCCTCCATGGTCAGAAGTTTGCTAACATCATCAATTCCTAACTTCTTCGCCCGTTCAATATCAGCATCATTTTCCGGCCAGAGACGACCTTGCATCTCTCCCCCTAAGCAACGCAGAGCTGCTGCAGCTAGAACTCCTTCCGGAGCACCACCAACTCCTATCATCATATCCACGCCGCTTCCTTCAATACCACAAGCAACGGCTGGAGAAACATCACCATCAGTAATCAGACGAATTCGGGCACCCGCATCGCGTACCTCTTGAATTAATTTTTCATGCCGCGGACGATCCATAATCACAACCGTCAAATCATTGATGTTCTTTCCAAGGGCTTCGGCTACATTGCTGAGATTTTCTTTAACTGGAGCATCAATATTAATCTTGCCTTTCGCCGCTGGCCCAACTGCAATTTTATCCATATACATATCCGGAGCATGCAGAAGTCCGCCTTTTTCAGCGATAGCCATAACAGCGATTGCGCCTGCCAAGCCTTTCGCACAACTATTTGTGCCCTCCAAAGGATCGACTGCTACATCAAGCTCAGGCGCCTCTCCCGAACCTACACGCTCACCAATATAAAGCATGGGGGCCTCATCCATTTCCCCCTCACCAATAACCACCGTACCACTCATATGAATGGTATCAAACACCGAACGCATTGCCTCTACTGCTGCATCATCTGCAGATTCCTTTTCTCCACGTCCAACCCAACGAGCAGATGCTAGAGCAGCTGCTTCCGTAACCCGAGCAAATTCCATTGTTAGCTCTCTTTCCAAAATGATCCCTCGCTTTCCATTATTTTATTATCGTCAAAATATCTGGTAAACAAATTTGATTTGTTCATCATAATTCTTAGGATCGACTCTTATTGTGCCATACTTTTTAAGGAGTTTCAAGGTAAATAGGGATACTTTCATCATCGAACATACAAAAGGTCCCCTTAATAAAAGGGACCTTTTGTATGTCATCCGAGTTTTTTCCAATCCGCTAAGAACTTCTCAATTCCTGCATCGGTCAGTGGATGTTTAAAAAGCTGGAGCAACACCTTAAAGGGAACTGTAGCAAAATCCACCCCCAGCTTTGCTGATTCAGTAACATGTACCGGATTTCGTATGCTAGCGGCAATCACTTTCGTTTCAATTCCATGGATACTAAAAATATCGCAGATCTCTTCGACTAAGTTTAGTCCATTTTCTCCAATATCATCTAAACGCCCTAAAAAGGGGCTAACATAGGTGGCTCCTGCTCGTGCAGCAAGTAACGCCTGAATTGCATTAAAAATTAGAGTGACATTAGTATTGATTCCTTCTTGACTAAGGACTTTAACCGCCTTCAATCCTTCTTCAGTCATGGGAATCTTAACCACGATATTCTTGTGCATTCCAGCAAGTTCACGAGCTTCTTTTAACATTCCATCCCGATCAAGCGCAATGACTTCAGCACTAATGGGTCCATCAACGACTTGCACAACTTCTTGAAGTAAAGTATGAAAATCTTTTCCTTCTTTGGCAACCAAGCTAGGATTTGTAGTGACTCCAGCGATAACCCCCATGTTCCATGCTTGATTGATTTCCTCTAGGTTAGCAGAATCTAGGAAAAATTGCATGAGCAGTCCATCCTCCTATTTAAGCCTTTCCTCTGTTATGCCTTACCACTGCTGCCAAAAATCTGAATCTTCCCTCTAATAATGGCGATCGTCGCTTCCCGAGCTGGCCCAAGCATTTTACGTGGGTCAATCTCGTTCGGATTCTGCTCCATCACTTGACGTGCTGCAGCCACAAACGCTTCACGAATATTCGTATCAATATTAACCTTACAAACGCCTAAAGAAATCGCTTCACGAATTGCTTCTTCCGGAACACCTGAAGAACCATGAAGAACAATCGGAGTATCCACTCGTTTCCTAATTTCTTTCAAACGTTCAAAATCAAGTTTAGGTACTCCTTTATATTGCCCATGTGCCGTTCCAATGGCAATAGCCAAAGCATCCACTTTTGCTTCTCTTACAAAGCGTTCTGCATCACTGGGGTCTGTGAAGAGTGTATCACGCTCACTCACCGAAATATCATCCTCAGTTCCCCCGATTTTTCCAAGTTCTGCTTCAACAGAAACTCCAATCGAATGAGCTACTTCAATCACTTTGTTGGTCAAAGCAATGTTCTCTTCGAGTGGAAGTTTAGAACCATCAATCATGACCGAACTAAAACCATTACGAACGCATTGCACCACTTGAGCAAAGCTTGTTCCATGATCGAGATGCAAAGCAACCGGAACGCTCGCCTTTTCAGCTGCTAACTGGGTTAAGGTCGAGATATACTCAATTCCTGCATATTTAATTGCACCTTGGCTCGCCTGAATAATAACAGGTGATTTTTCCGCCTCAGCTGCTGCCACAATCGCTTGAACAATCTCCATATTATTACAGTTGAAAGCACCTACTGCATAATGTCCTTGCTGTGCTTTCTTCAGAAGTTCCGTCATAGGAACCAAACTCATAATATTATTCCTCCTCATTCGTCTTTGCAAGTTGATGCGCTCGCTGGGGACGATTAATTAACCATGTTTTATTTTCTTCTAATTTAAGCGATCTCATGCCTTCAAAAATACTTATATTTTCATTGCAATCTCCGTAGATTATGCCCACTGCTTCACACTCTTCACAATAAAGTTCGACTCGGTCCGGCAATAACTCGAAAGACAGATGCTTATTCCCGCAACCGCACTCCAAAGACCCGTCCTTAGCCAAATCATGAAGGTGATCTAAAAGTCTTAACATGACCTCCGGATTTTCGAACTCTTCTTCGTAACCCAGCTCTGCCGCTAATTCTCCAATCGATTTCTCTCGTTCATGACAAGCCTGGGTCACTTTTTGCTTCGGCCCAATAAAACCCGCCGAAGCTTCAACCTCTAGACAGATCAGAGGCAATGCTGCTTTTCCCCAAATCGCACCGCGTTTTAATCGCAAATAGTGCACCCCACCACAAAATGCACAATGAAAAGATACGTTAAAATGCTGATGATCACGGCTCGCTACCGATAATAACAGTTCACCACAATGGCAATATAAATTTTCTCGCCCTTTGCCTGCGAATGCAAAAAGAGAAAGGGCATGAAACTCTAGTTCACCACATTTTGGGCATTGGATGGCCACTGACGTATGAGTCGTCAGGATCATAATTCCCACCTCTTTCTACATGAACTATACTTCGGCATATCTCGGTGTTTTCCTGCATTACTTTAGTCAAAAAAATTAAAGAGCCTTCCAGCGGAAGGCCCTAAATTTTTACTTATCAGCTCGATAAAAGAATTAGCTAGCCGAAGAATCTTTTTCTTGCTTATTCGCTAATATTTCGCGCACATGATCTCTAAGTTCAAACAGGTCAAACGGTTTACTCATATAATGAAGAACTCCTAGCTCACGAGCTTGCTCCATATTTTGAGCATCTCCATAGGCAGTCATCATAATGACACCGACTTCCGTGTTGAACGTTCGGATCTGTCGAAGAGTATCAATTCCATTCATCCCAGGCATCTTCATATCCATCAAGATCAGATCGGGTCTAAAATTTTCTAGACTCTTGAGTGCCTCTTTACCGTTGGCCGCCATTACTACTTCATGCTGTTCTTCACGAAACGTTTCATAAAGTAGCCTTCTAACCCCCAGCTGGTCATCAACAACCAGAATATTAGCCAATCTCCTCACCCTTTCACTCAAGATCATAATTAGAATATTCTGGATCGATTGGTAAAAACCCTTCTTTTATTTCTCTTTTTGTAAAAATTCTTTTATCTTTTCGATAGATTCGGGGAATACGAGCGTTGGCTAATGTTCTCCTCAAAGGAATAATGACCTCATCCCCGACCTGGCAGGGACGATCACCGACATCCAAAATCGTCAATTGCATTCCTACTTTTCCTGCAACAGGTACAGTATGACCTTCCAACGTTGCGTTTTCTCCCCCTAAATAAACTCCAAAGAGAGCTAAAAAATTTTTAATCACAATTTTAATAAAATCCATCAGACCTTGAGGTATCATATGAGGTATCAACCCAAATCCATCAGCATACCCAACAGGAATAACCGCAAGCTGTGTCTCTTTCTTCGTTCGGTAAATACTTTGGTACCCTACAAAAGTTCCTTTAGGCACTTTCCGAAGATGAACAATCCGAGCCTTAGCAAGCCAAGGATCTTTAAGATTCAGCTTACCCGCAAATCCTGTTGAAGGAACATGCCCAATCAGAAGCGTGCCTATTCTCACAAAATCATGATGCCATTCCGGATAATCCAAAAAAGCAGCACTATTGCAGACATGTTTTAATAGCCCGCTTATTCCCATTTCCTCTAACCGGTTCACGCCTCTTTGAAAACGAGTGTATTGTTCTTGCGAATAGGTGCGATCTCTTTGCGCGCCACGAGCAAAATGCGTAAAGATTCCTACAGGTTTAACCCATGAGCATTCTCCAAGCGCTTGAGCCAAATCCTCTAAGTTTTCATAAAAGAAGCCCGTCCGTCCCATACCTGTCTCCAACTTAATATGAACTAAGGCAGTCTTCCCTAGGCTCTGAGCGCTCTGCTCCAAATCTCCAATCTGTCCTAAACTAGAGAGAGTTAATAGCAGATCAGCTTGTAAAGATTCGGTAAATTCGTCCTTTAGCACTGGACCTAGGACAAGAATTTGGCCCTTAATTCCATGCTCACGTAAAATAACTCCTTCAGCAACCGTAGTCACTGCAAACGATTCGCAACCTGCTTCTTGGAGAACACGAGCAACCTCTACAGCCCCCATCCCATACGCATCTGCTTTCACAACGGCCATCAGTCGGCTTTGAGGTTGAAGTTGACTTACAATTTCCTGATAATTATTTAAAATGGCATCTAAATCAATCTCAATCCAAGTCCCACTCAATCCTCTACACCTTCCTTACTGACTGCTCTGGCTTTTCCCAATATGCCGTATTTTACCGATAATCCCCTTCACGACATCCGAATAGACCGGTTCGAAATGGGTCCAAAGGTAATAAACCAAGGGACGATAGACTAAGTCCCATTCGCCAATGAACTCTGTGAATTCACCGTTGAAGCCTTTCTTGAAACGGTAAAGTCCGTAAAGCGGGTTATCTTCCGTCAATTTCCCTGGGACGCCTCGGAAATCATACATAGTACAGCCCTTGGATTTAGCCCAACGGATCATTTCCCATTGAATCAGATAGTTCGGCATAACATTCCTGTGTTCATTAGAGGAAGCACCATATAAGTACCATGCTTTATCACCAATAATCAGAGCTAGTGTTCCAGAGATAATCTCACCCTCATACTCTGCTAGAAAAATTTCGGCTAAACCCGCTGGATGAAGTAGCTCATACATGTCCTCAAAGTAACTATAAGCACGAACAAGGAAGTGATCTCGTTCTGTCGTTTCTTTAAGAACTTGATAAAACGCGGGGAGCTCTTCCTTTGTCCCGACCCGAATCGTAACCCCTTTTTTCTGAGCAAGTCGCACGTTATAGCGCGTTTTCTGATGCATTTGTTTAAGTAAGGTTTCTTCGTCTGGAGAAATATCTAAACGGAACACATATTTTGGCTGAACACCTTCAAAGCCTTTTCCCGTTTCTGCAGACTGAAACCCGCATGAACGCAAATAATTTTCAAGTTCTTGCTCTGACGAGGGAACATCTGGGTCAACTTTTAAGAAAATGGCTCCCCTTTTCTTCGCTAGACTCTTCACTTCAGCTAAGAGTGCGTCAAAAAGTTTCTCATCCTGCCAGGATAACACTGGACCTCGGGATGCATAGAAAATGGGGATTCCCACTACAGGGAGTTTCCGTTCCAAAATTGAAACCGCAGCTACAATCTCACCATTTTCTTCTAAAATCAGACGCCAGGGATGCCAGCCTGTCCGACTTTTAAGTTCTCCCCATTCCCAGGTTTGTAAAACATGACCTTTAGGATGACGAGCCATAAATTCATTAAAACGATTCTTTTCTATTTCATCAATCCAACGCGCAGTATAGGGCATTCCTTCCAGCCTCCAAAATTCCAATCTATTTAAATTCTTCCCGTTTCTGAAGATTCACAAACTATTCTAATTAAAAGGATTCCATGGCTTAGAAAGCCATGGAAGTATGTTTAAATTCATTCTTACTTCAGCGCTGCATTGACAAAGTCTCTGAAGAGAGGATGAGGGCGATTGGGTCGAGACTTAAACTCCGGATGGTATTGCGACGCAACAAACCAAGGATGCTCAGGATATTCTGTAACCTCAACCAAGCGTCCATCCGGTGAGGTCCCTGAAAATTTCAGCCCAGCCTCTTCCAATTCCTTTCGATATTCGTTATTCATTTCATAACGATGACGATGACGTTCATAAATAACGTTCTCTTGATATGAAGAATGGGCCTTACTCTCTCCTTCTAATTTTACAGGAGAAACACCAAGTCGCATCGTACCGCCTTTATCTTCAATATCCTTTTGCTCAGGCAGGATATCAATGACAGGATATGCTGTGTCTTCATTAAATTCCGTGCTATTTGCACCTTCCATTTTACAAACATTGCGAGCAAATTCGATAATCGCACATTGCATCCCTAAGCAAATTCCTAAGAAAGGAACTTTATTTTCACGGGCATAGCGAATGGCCTCAATTTTTCCTTCAATTCCTCGATTGCCAAACCCACCCGGTACAAGAATTCCTTTTACGCCTTCAAGAAGTTCTTCTGCCGTTTTTTCTTCAATTTCCTCCGAGTTTACCCATTTGATTTTAACTTTTGCTGAATGCTCAGTCGCAGCATGACGAAGCGCTTCGGCTACACTGAGATAAGCATCCGGTAATTCAACATATTTTCCTACAATTGCAATCTCAACTTCACGAGTTGGCGCTTTAATTCGCTCAACCATCGCCTTCCACTCGGTCATATCTGCTACCGGAGCTTCCAAGCCAAAATGACGAAGTACGATATCATCCAGCCCCTCCTTCTGAAGGGTTAGAGGTACTTCATAAATGGTCGGGGCATCCACGGTTTGAACAATCGATTCCAAATCTATATCACAGAGAAGTGCTAACTTTTCTTTCATCTCCTGGGAAATTTCATGTTCAGCGCGGCAAACCAAAACATTGGGCATAATTCCTAGTCCACGCAGTTCCTTCACTGAATGCTGAGTCGGCTTGGTTTTGAGTTCTTTTGACGCCGCAAGGTAAGGGACCAAGGTTACGTGAAGATAAAGCACATTCTCACGACCAATATCGCTCCGCATCTGGCGAATCGCTTCAATAAAGGGCTGTGATTCAATATCTCCTACCGTTCCACCGATTTCAGTAATGACAACATCCGGATGGGATTCCCGGGCTACCCGATAAATCCGTTCCTTGATTTCATTAGTGATATGCGGAATAACCTGAACCGTACCTCCGAGATAATCCCCTCTCCGCTCTTTGTTAAGAACCGTCCAGTAGATTTTACCTGTTGTTACATTACTGCTTTTAGAGACTGGAACATCAATAAAGCGCTCATAATGGCCAAGATCCAAATCGGTTTCTGCTCCATCATCCGTTACGAACACCTCACCATGTTGGTAAGGGCTCATCGTTCCAGGGTCGATGTTAATGTAGGGATCAAACTTCTGAATTGCAATCTTTAGTCCCCTATTCTTCAGTAGACACCCAAGAGAAGCCGCCGTAATCCCCTTACCTAAAGAAGATACGACCCCACCCGTTACAAAAATAAACTTCGTCATGTTTCCCTATCCTTTCTCGACCTATTTCTAAGAAAACTTTTAAAAAAATTAAAATTTAACAGCTAAGTTATTCACTACAAGAGCAAAAAACATAAAAAAAGCTAGTCCGCAAGACGCACTAGCTTTATTTTTACCCACTGTTCTTAATTCTAGCCATATTAATCGACACTGTCAATACAGATATCGACAGAAACCCATTTAAACCATGAATTAATTCCAAGAATCTTCCTTCGAGCGTTTAGATGCCCTTTTATTCTTATAGGAGACTTCCGGTAACTCATGCGCGTCTCCCTCTTCTTCATCCGGCTCTCCCTCAAAGTCTTCTTCTAGTAACAGATCTTTTTCCTCATCCGCCTCGTCATCATCCTCAACTGCGTTCTTACTTAATGAGCCAACCGACTTTCGTGAACCTTTGCTCGTAACCCAAGCTCGAAGACCCCATTCCCCTTTGCCCAGGTAGGTAAAACGGGTGTCCAAATTAATTTCTGTTAGTACCTCCGAAACCTTCCCCGGTTCAAATGGGAGATTTCTCGCCTTAAGAACCCCTTGAATTAAATCCTGATAATTCATCGAATGACCTTGGACTAGGAGAAGATGATAGGCAATATCCGAATTAGACGATTGTGATTTCGGTATGAATGGATGGGTCAAATAATTCCACCGCCCTTCCCTACAGATCGAGCTAAAATTTAAATCATTATATTCGACCCATCCCTAAAAATTTCCTGCATCACCTAAAAAGAATTAATACGCGGAATAATTACATACGTTCTGGCGCCGTCACGCCAAGAATCCTCAGAACGTTAGCTAACACTTGTTTTGCCGAATGAATTAATGATAAACGTGCTTTCCGCAAACTTTCATCATCAACAAGTACCCGTTGACTGTTATAAAAAGTATGGAACAACGATGCCAAATCTAAAACATAGCGTGCCATCCGATGAGGCTCTCTTAAACGCGCTGCAATACTAATCTCTGAGGGTAAATCGGCTAGTTTTTTCAGCAGTTCACGTTCCTCATTGCTATCTAAACGAGCTAGCTCATCTTGCGAAGGGATCCCAGAGTATGCATACCCTAATTCCTCGGCTTGTCGAAGAATACTGCACATACGCGCATGTGCATATTGAACATAATAAACCGGATTATCTGAAGACTCAGCCTTGGCTAAATCGAGATCAAATTCCACCGTTGAATCTGGATCCCGCAAAATGAAGAAGAAACGAGCCGCATCCTTACCCACTTCATCCAATAACTCACGTAACGAAATATATTTCCCCGAACGTTTAGACATCTTCACCACTTCGCCATCTTGGATCAGACGTACAAGTTGCATCAAAATAATCTCTAGTTTTTCCGGATCGTAATCGAGTGCCGACATTGCCCCCTTCATCCGGGCTACATGGCCATGATGATCGGCTCCCCAGATATTAATAACTTGGTCAAACCCTCGTTCAAATTTATTCCGATGATAGGCTATATCTGCCGCAAAGTAAGTTGGAGTTCCATTGCTGCGAACAACCACCTCATCCTTTTCATCTCCGAAAAGAGTAGACTTCAGCCAAAGGGCGCCTTCCTTCTCATAAATATATTCTTTCTTCTCAAGGTCCTCCATAGATTGCTTGACGGCTCCCGAGTCATGAAGGGATTGTTCACTGAACCAAACATCATAATGCACACCTATATCAGCGAGTGTCTCTCGAATATGAGTTAGTTTTTCCTCCAGAGCGTAGCGAACTAAGAATTCACGGCGAAGCTCCGCCTCAACATTGAGATATTTATCCCCGACCTTAGCAATTAGGCCTTTAACGGTATCAATCAGATCTTCCCCATGATATCCCCCTTCAGGGAAAGGAACATCCTGTCCTAGCTGTTGAAGATAACGTGCTTCTAACGAGAGGGCAAAATTATGAATTTGGTTTCCTGCATCATTAATATAAAATTCACGGCTTACTTCATAACCAGCCATGGCAAGAAGAGAAGCTAGACTATCTCCTAACGCTGCACCCCGAGCATTTCCCATATGGAGAAGTCCTGTCGGATTAGCACTTACAAACTCAACCTGAACTTTCTGCCCTTTTCCAAGGTTAACTTTGCCGTAATCCTCTCCCTGGCTTAGAACCTGAGGGATCACGCCGGTCAACCAAGTTGGATCTAACTTAAAATTAATAAAACCAGGACCCGCAATTTCACTGGCTTCAATCCAGGTTCCTTCCGTATCGATATGCTTAATCAGTATTGCTGCAATTTCACGAGGAGACTTATGCGCTTGTTTCGTTAAAACCATCGCTAAGTTTGTCGCTAAATCGCCATGTTGTTTTTCCCGAGGTTCTTCTAGGACAAAATTCGGTAAACTTTCAAAAGACAATTCCCCAGCTGTTTGCGCAGATTGAGCCGCCTGAGTTAAGTTGGCTAAAACCTTTTCTTTAATTCCTTCATATAAACTCATTGAGGAGTATCCTCCTTTATTAAAATCATTAGAGTATTTTGACTGATCTTCTTATCATCAGCAAATAGCTTATATTTTAGAGTAATATGTCCGCCAAGCTCTGTCAAGCTAATCTCCATTTCTTCCGCTAGTGCGCCCAAATAAAATGAAGCAAATGGGGTCACATAAGTCGAATGATGAAGAACGTCTTTTTCGAAAATTTGCCGTTGCTCTGCAGCCCCCATCCGATTTAAAGTCAGTTTATTCTTCTCGACCCTCAATGCTGTCGAAACTCCGACCATTCCCGTCACCTCGGATTCTTGGTAGACAATATAATAATCCCCTTGTCGCTTATAAAACGAACCCATGACTTGGGAATCCTGCTTATCCTCTCTTCCATCGGGATAAACTTGTATTCCTTTCACCTGGATTCGTGCCGACTTACGCAATAACTTTCCCCTTCCCTTTCCTTTATCCATATTTTCTATAAAAATTATAGCTCAAAATAGCTTGTTCTGTCAGATATTCTTTTTTAAAAAGATTAGAGGGGGTAAATCTACCCCCTCTAATCTTCCCATTATTTTTGTTTTCTTAACCTTACTGCAGATATTCTCCACGAGGAGTCTTTATAATCCGCTGAATCTTCTCTTCAAGGCCGCTTTCTGCATTTACATAAACTAGATATTCTTCACCCTGATACGTCCCCCGAAATTCATAAGCCAATACTTCACGATTGCCTAACACCGGAATGACCGCTAGACCGGTCTCCTTAATTTGAAAGCCGCTCCGCAACTTTGTTTTAGCTTGTTCAGCAGATATTTTGGACTTCAGGTTTCGTGTATGATGATAAGCATAATATGGAGTCGCATCATACGCCGTAATCTGTCCATTATCTAAGGCAACGGTTAAGCGTATTTTATCTGGATAGTGACGTACCTTAGCCACTTCATCGATGACTTCAAGCCGAATATAACCCCCATAATCCTCTACCGAGGTGGGTACCAACGTCCACCCTAAGCCCTTTAATGTCGTCATCGCCTTGCTTTTCGCTTGGTCAGCAGTCAAAGTCCGTTCCTGAAGTGTTCTTTGATCCCAGAACTCAGTAACTACTCCACCCCTTTTACTCACCGTTAGGCTAATATCCCCTTGCTTCCAAAGATATCCTCCCAGCGGTCCTGAACTTACCCCCGCAAATTCCAAATTTACACCTGGTGAACCCACTTTCGCTAAGAAGTCATTGGCTACGTTAAGCGCCTGATCCTTAGTAATGTCTTGTTTGGGCAATCCGAGCGGCTCCGCCACAGAGCGAGTTGCAAATTCTCCAGTATAAGAAAAAGGGGGTAACTTCTGCAGACTCGCATTCAGTTGATCCAAACCCGCTCGCACTGAACTTGGCTGAACATCCTGACCCTCGGCTGAGGCTTCTGCTACCTGAGCTTTACCCCAACTCAACCTTTGCCGCAGAGTCGTCGGTTTATTCGTCCAAGCTAGATTTTCCGTATCCACACGCACTAACAAATCCTGAACCTGGCGGTTCATCGTTTGTACCCGATCATGGACATCTGCTAGTGTTTTCTCTTCTTCAGTCGTTAAATTTGTTCCAATAGCCACCTTCTGCGCAGCATTTCGCGTGAAATCTCCTACTTGATTCACAAACTGCCCAACATAACTCAACCCCGATTCCTCTGCTGGAATTTGGGCTAAATCCTTCATCGTAGCTTCACTATGGCTCCCTGCCTGACTCAAATATAGCACCTTTTGATTCGTAGTTGAAGCAACCTGACCTTTTGCTAAATCCGTTTCGAGTTGATCCAACTGACTCGCTAAATCTCGAAAAGCGCGCTGATTCTGATTTTCTGTAGCCTGCCTTAACTCTCCCGCTTGCCGGTATTCATTCCATCCCCAGCCTAAAGAAAGGACAAGCGCAATCGCCAATACACCATACCAAAACTTTCTGTTCATCCTTTTCCCTCCTAGCGCGTGAAGATATGATTTCCGATTTGGAGAATTTGCGGTCTGGACCAAATATATTTATTCTTAGTTTTAGCGGGATTGAAGAAAAAGAGCGCACCCTGTGAGGGATCTGATCCATTAGCCGCTTCTTGAGCCGCTTTTATGGCTGATGCTGTTGGTGGGAGATTGATTTGCCCATCATCCACGCTTGAAAATGCCCTTGGCTGATAAATAATATCAGCAACTGTATTCGGGAAAGCAGGATCCTTAATTCGATTTAAGATAACCGCTGCCACAGCCACTTGCCCTTTGTAAGGTTCCCCTCTGGCCTCCGCGCTCACGCATCGAGCTAAGAGATTAATATCCACGTTTTTTGAGCCGACCAGTTTGCCTGAAGCAGTTGTACTTTCGCTGGTCAATCGTTTTAATTCTGTGATCGTAGCCGTTCCTGCCAAGCCATCAACTTTCAAGCCATGATCTTGTTGAAATTTACGGACGGCAGTCTGAGTCTGTGATCCAAATTTCCCATCAAGCGAACCGACTGGATAGCCCAGCTGTGCCAGGCGTTTTTGCAGTTCTGTGACTTCTGGTCCGTTAGAGCCCTTGCTCAATAGTCGATCGCCCAAGGCCCCATACGCCACACTTGTCAGAACTAAAGCTAGAATTAAGGCAAGCCCCCCGACCCAAAGTTTCTTGCGTGTCATACTTTCTCACCTCACTCAAAGATTTCTCCTTTAGTGTGGCTAACTTTTGGTTCAATTATCCATAACAAAAAAACAAGGGATCTAGTCCCTTGTTTTTCTCACTCTTTACTTTCAATATAAAAATCGCATCAAAATCTTGCTATGAGATGAAACGAAGAATATATTTCCACGTTTCTACAGATTTCCTTCGTAAACACGTTTAAATTCGTTTACAGCGCCTTGAACGTCGGCTTCTTTCCCCATCTCATGCAAAGTCTCCCCGACAAGCTCTATGGCTTTAACAAAATTAGCCTCTACAACATTACCCATATGGCCAATCCGGAACGCTTTACCTGCTAGTGAGGCTAAAGAACCTGCAATGATCATTCCTTTAGCAGCTAACTTCGAACGGAATTCCGCATCATTAACCCCTTCAGGATAGAGAATACAACTCAAGGTTGGTGCTGCAACTTCTTCGGAAGCTAAAGGTTTCATGCCATAGACAGCTAAGCCTGCTCGGACGGCTTTGCCCAATGCAGCGTGACGACGATAGCGAGTATCTAAGCCTTCATTGATTACCATTTCCAACCCTTTTTCAAAAGCATAGATCATGTTAACCGGTGGAGTTGCATAATACTTTCCAGGATCCTGCATAATCGGGATCCAATTTTTGATATCGGCATAATATCCCAAAACACTTTCTCTCGCTTCACGAGCAGCAAGCGCCTTCGGACCAAAAGCAACAATCGCCAATCCCGGTGGAACACCGATTGCTTTTTGAGATCCTGTTAAAACCACATCAAGCCGATATTCGGCATTTCCGTATTCCTTCTGCATATCCTCTTCAATTGCGGCTGATGCACAAACTCCATCCAAAATGAAAAGCGCTCCACTTTTCTTTACAGCGGGCACCAGCTCATCAAGGTTAGCCACGACGCCAGTCGAAGTATCCACGTGGGTTACAGTTACTGCTTTATAGTGACCTTCTGCGCATTTCCTTTCAACTTCTGCAGCATCGACATGCTGACCCCATTCAGCTTGAATCGTATCCACTTGAATACCAAATGCTTTAGCTAAGGTCGTAAAACGATCACTAAAGAAACCATGACTAACAACTAATAATTTTTCACCTGGAGCCACCGTATTCATGATGGCAATTTCCATGGATAATGTCCCGGATCCAGCTACAACAAAAACCTCGCCATCTGTATTGTTAAACAGTTGTCGGGTCATTTCCAAGCTATTCTTGAAGATTTTGACGAACCTAGCATCAGTATGAGCCATGGTCTCACCAGCTAAAGCTTTGTAAATGTCGTCGTGGACCGGTGTCGGACCTGGGATGAGTAATAATTCCCGATTTGGCATTAAAATTTTCCTCCTTAGATTGGTATATAATTACAATTAAAGTTAATTATAATCCTCTTAAAACTAATTTTTTCCCAAAAAGGCCCCATCCTGTATCTATTTTAAGGTTATAACTATCATCCAAGTTTAATAGAGATAAATGGATATATACTCTAACTTGACCATTAAGCAGAACTTCCTTGTAAGTGTTGACGTCAGCTTTAGTTTCATCCGGACAACCCAATTGTATTCTTGGGTGACGCAAATTAGCTAATGCATTCCCACCATTCAGTAAAATGTACTTTTGAGCCTCAGAGGTAACCATTAAATTCATACCATTCCTCCTATAACTAACGTTATCACATTCTAAATGCCCTGTCCAGGTGGACAAATGTCTACTGATAAAAAATCTAAGGTCAAAAGATCGGATTCAACCTATCTTTTGACCTTATTGTATTAAAACTCTGCGTTCTTTACCGTCCTTGGGAAAGCAATAACGTCTCGGATGTTCGAAATACCTGTCAAGTACATTATGATTCGCTCAAAGCCCAGGCCATATCCCGCATGATGGGTTCCTCCATATTTACGCAAATCAAGATACCAGCTGTAATCCTCTTGCTTAAGTCCAAGTTCCTTCATTCTTTTCTCTAAAGCCTCTAAACGCTCTTCACGCTGACTACCGCCAATAATTTCTCCAATACCAGGAACAAGAAGATCCATCGCTGCAACCGTCTTCTGATCTTCATTCATTCTCATATAAAAAGCTTTAATATCTTTAGGATAATCGATAACAAAAATAGGTTTTTTAAAGACTTGCTCTGTCAAATAACGTTCGTGTTCTGTTTGCAAATCTGTTCCCCACTCCACAGGATATTCGAACTGATCCTTGACCTTCTCTAATAACTCAATGGCCCGAGTATATGTGACCCGCTCGAAATCCGATTGAACAATATTATTCAGTCGTTCCAGTAAGTTTTTGTCCACAAATTCGTTGAAAAATGCCATCTCTTCTGGAGCTTTTTCAAGAACATAATTGATAATATATTTAATCATGTCTTCAGCTAACTCCATATCATCCTCTAAATTAGCAAAAGCAATCTCTGGCTCAATCATCCAGAACTCTGCAGCATGACGAGCGGTATTCGAATTCTCCGCTCGGAAAGTTGGGCCAAAGGTATATACATTTCGAAAGGCCATGCAGTAGGTTTCAGCATTGAGCTGCCCACTTACCGTCAGATTCGTTTCCTTTCCAAAAAAATCTTTGCTGAAATCGATTTTCCCCTCTTCTGTCCGTGGTAAAGCATTTAAATCTAAAGTAGTTACGCGGAACATTTCCCCGGCCCCTTCAGCATCACTCCCGGTAATAAGCGGCGTATTTACATAGACGAAACCTCGCTCCTGAAAAAATTGATGAATCGCGAAGGCGACTATGGAACGCACCCGGAAAACAGCAGCAAATGTATTCGTTCGAGGACGCAAATGGGCAATCGTCCGCAAATATTCAAAGGAATGCCGTTTCTTTTGGAGAGGATAATCTGAAGCACACTCTCCTTCAACAACGATCGTTTGAGCTTTAAGCTCAAAGGGTTGCTTTGCTCCGGGTGATTCAGCTAAGATACCCTTAACGATAAGCGAGGTTCCGGTCGTTAATTTCGTGATTTCCGCGTAATTCTCCAAACCCTCTTCAAAAACAACTTGAATATTTTTAAAGAAAGTCCCATCGTTTAACTCTATAAAGCCAAACGCTTTCGAGGCGCGGAGAGTCCGAACCCATCCTGAGACCTCTATTTCTTGATTTAAATACAGCGCAGAATTTCGGTAAATATCTTTAATTAAAGTGCTCTTCATCCATAAAATCTCCCTTCACTCTGATTCTATTATGTTGATGTGATTTAAATTTGATTCGCAATTTATCTGAATAATAAATTCCACCCCGCACCTCCAAAATCCTTCTTCTTTCTAATCTATCGTCAGTTGTCACTCATAAACAAAGAGGGCTGAGTCCATTTTTCTCCTCATTTATTCTCATTGTACAAACGAATCCAATAATGAATACAATACACATAACATTTATACGAAGGAAAATGCAGTTTTATCGAGAATATATCTGTTGCACAACACAAAATATAGATTCAAGGATGGCTCCTCAGTTGTTACTCACTCATAAATTGTCTAAAAAATATTAGGAGGTAAAGTTATGTCCTACGTACAAGAAGTACTCGAAAAAGCCGTTAAACGCAATCCAGGTGAAGTTGAATTTCATCAAGCTGTCAAAGAAGTTTTGGATACCTTAGCCCCTGTATTCGAAAAGCATCCTGAATATGTTGAGGCTGGAATTCTTGACCGAATCGTTGAACCGGAAAGACAACTGATGTTCCGCGTCCCCTGGGTTGACGATCAAGGAAAAGTCCAAGTTAACCGTGGTTTCCGAGTTCAATTCAATAGCGCTATCGGACCGTATAAAGGCGGCCTCCGTTTCCATCCTTCCGTTTACCTCGGAATTATTAAATTCTTAGGTTTTGAACAAATCTTCAAGAATTCCTTAACAGGGCTCCCTATCGGCGGCGGAAAGGGAGGAAGCGACTTCGATCCTAAAGGAAAATCTGACGCTGAAGTCATGCGTTTCTGTCAAAGCTTCATGACTGAGCTCTACCGTCACATTGGCGCAGATGCTGACGTACCTGCAGGAGATATCGGGGTTGGCGGACGTGAAGTTGGATATCTGTTTGGGCAATATAAAAGAATTACCAATCTCTATGAAGGTGTTCTAACCGGTAAAGGTCTTACCTTTGGCGGCAGCCTTACACGGACAGAAGCCACAGGTTATGGATTAGTCTACTTCATGGATGAAGCCATCAAAGCTCAAGGAAAATCCTTCAACGGTGCAACCGTTGTTATTTCCGGTTCAGGTAATGTCGCAATTTATGCTGCTGAAAAAGCACAACAACTCGGTGCTAAGGTTGTTACCATGAGCGATTCAAACGGCTATATCTATGATGCAGATGGCATCAAGCTCGACACGATTAAGCAACTTAAAGAAGTTGAACGTAAACGGATTAAAGCATATGTAGAAATTCACCCAAATGCTAAGTACCATGAAGGCTGCGCAGGCGTCTGGACAGTTCCTTGTGACATTGCACTTCCCTGTGCAACTCAAAACGAACTTGATGGTAAAGCTGCAGAAACACTGCTCGCTAATGGCTGCTTTGCAGTCGGCGAAGGTGCTAATATGCCTTCCACTCCAGAAGCTGTTGACCTATTCTTAAACAAAAAAATCATTTATGCACCAGGTAAAGCTTCGAATGCTGGCGGAGTTGCCGTTTCTGCTCTTGAAATGTCGCAGAACAGCATGCGCTACTCTTGGACTTTTGAAGAAGTTGACGCTAAACTCAAGAATATTATGGTTAACATCTACAACAATGCAAGCCATGCTGCAAAAGAATACGGATTTGAAGGCAACCTCGTTGCCGGAGCTAATATTGCCGGATTCTTAAAAGTAGCAGAAGCCATGAAAGCACAAGGGATCGTTTAATACTTATACTTATACTTAAAATCGTGTAGCTTCTCAACATCCGTTCACTAATAGGTTCTTAGAAGCGGGTTCGATTACTGTAAGCAAAAACGGCGGAAAAGATTCACTATGAATCCTTCCACCGTTTTTCTTTATCTACCGTTTTTCCTAACGCGTTAAACTCATTAAAGTTTTGAGAAATCCAGAGTGGCAAAATAATCCTCAAGCGTCTCCGCTCGACGAATCATATCAACAGTTCCATCCTCTTTGAGAAGAAGTTCTGCTGAGCGAAGTTTGCCATTATAGTTGAAGCCCATAGCATGCCCATGCGCACCCGTATCATGAATCACGATAAGATCTCCCAGGTCAATGCGTGGAAGTTGCCGATCCACAGCAAATTTATCATTATTCTCGCATAGACTACCGGTTATATCATAGACATGATCCTTCGGCAAAGCTTCTTTTCCCACGACTGTGACGTGATGATAGGCCCCATAAATACCCGGTCTCATTAAATCCACCATACACGTATCTAATCCAATGTAGTTTTTATAGATTTCTTTCTTATGAAGAGCTCGTGTAACTAAGTACCCATAAGGTCCTGTAATCACCCGTCCACATTCCATGGCCAATTTAAGGGGATGTAAATTCTTTGAGGCAATCCGTTCCTCATAAGCTTTACGAACCCCTTCGCCAACATATTCGAGTTTAATGGGTTCTTGTTCTGGACGGTAAGGAATTCCTATTCCACCCCCAAAATTAACAAATTCAATTTTTATTCCTAACTTTTCTTTGAGTTCAACAACGAGATCAAACATCATCTCTGCAGTCTCAATAAAATAATCCGGATTAAGTTCATTCGAGATCACCATGGTATGCAGCCCAAAGCGCGTCACGCCCTTGTCCTGCACAATCTTGTATGCATGAAACAGTTGTTCTTTCGTCAACCCATACTTTGCATCTTCAGGAGTTCCTATAATGGAATTACCTCCTGATCTTAAGGGACCTGGATTATAGCGAAAAGAAATGAGATCAGGTATACCCGCTACTTTTTCTAAAAATTCGATATGGGTAATATCATCTAGGTTAATAACCGCACCAATCTCTCTTGCCTTCATAAATTCCTCAGCAGGAGTGTCATTTGATGTAAACATGATATTTTCGCCGGTAATTCCACTCTTCTCTGCTAAGACCAGTTCTGCGAGAGAGCTACAATCCGCGCCAAAGCCTTCCTCGCGCAGAATCTTTAAAAGATACGGATTGGGTGTCGCCTTCACTGCAAAATACTCTTTGAATTCTGGCGCCCATGCAAAAGCTTGAGTTAAACGCCGAGCATTCTCGCGGATTGCTTTTTCATCATAAATATGAAAAGGAGTTCCATACTGGGATACAATTCTTTTTAATTTTTCCTGGCTAAAAGGTAATGTTTTATTGGCCACGATCCAATCCTCCCTTTTATCTTTGGTGAATGGTTCGATTAAAATCCCCATCAAAAAAGCGGTCACGAGTACACTCACAACCGCTTCAAAGGTAGAAGGATAATCCTCCACCCTTAATGGACGAGATAGCACTCCACCAATTTCCGGTGACAGTCTTGCACTTTTTCACTGCAAGCCCAGCCTAAGATTCATTGCCCTGAACCTAGACTTCGGCGGGAATTCCTTTCCGTATTGGTCATTGTTTGGCTACCTCACAATACGTACTCTTTATTCACCGCACCTCTATCATTCACTTTTTTATTATCATCTATTATGCAACAGATTGAATCCTATGTCAACACAACACTCGCCTGACCTATGATTGCATCTTGTCTGACTTTGAAGTATTGTGTGAGACGCCTTCCATTAGTCCTTTATTATGGAGAGCCTCCTCGACCTCCAAAGTAATTTGGCCTCCTTTTTTGCTCTCATGCGGTTCAGAACCATAATCATCTCCCGTTTGACCCGTAACACTGACAACGCCTGCAGGCTCCCATAATTGGCGTTGAAGTTCTTCTGGCTTGCTTTTTTCCTCATTCATTAACATATGCCTCCTCAAAATTTATTGTGCTGTCGTATCGAATATAAGTTAGAGTGCCCAAATAAGTTCAAAAACATGATTATAAGAAAGTTCCTTGTGGAAACTCCCTTGACTCAAGACTGTTCATTCCTTATATTGAAAGTATCCAAAAAAAATAGAAACTTACCTGTTAAGGAGGTCTGGATATGTCTCAAAAAACAAATGCTGCACGGATCCTCGATCAAGCGGGGATTTCCTATAAACTGATTCCCTACGAAGTAGATGAATCAGACTTGTCTGCTGTTACTGTAGCTCGAAAAGTCGGAATTCCACCTGAACAGATCTTTAAAAGTATCGTTGTGCGCGGAGATAAAACAGGCGTTCTCATCGCTTGCATTCCTGCTGACAAAGAACTTAACCTTAAAGCCTTAGCCCAACTCAGCGGCAATAAAAAAGTCGAAGTCGTCCATTTAAAAGAGGTTCAGCCCCTAACCGGATATATCCGCGGTGGAGTCTCCCCCCTCGGTACAAAGAAAAAATATCCTGTATTTTTCGACGAGACAGCAGAGTTAGTTGATGGCTTATCCATCAGCGCCGGAATGCGGGGCTTACAGATCTTCATCGAACCCGAAGATCTCCTCCAGGTCACAGAAGCGAAAACTGGAGCAATCACTACTTAGTTTCCCTTGATTAAACAAGGTGCTGTCGCAAAACCTATGGTCGTGTAGTTTCGGGTCTTTTGCAATAGTCTATAATTATTTTGAGCACCGAAAAAGGGACTGTTTTGCGACAGTCCCTTTTTCATTTCTAGGTACCTTTTAGTAGTTTCTTTAATTGATTTTAAATGAGCTCTTCATTGAGACAATCCGATTAAATACCGGCTTCTCGGAAGTCGTATATTTCGAATCGACATTAAAATACCCATGACGGTAAAACTGGAATTTATCCTGAGCCTTAACCTCTTCCATATTCCGTTCGACAAAGCCTTGTTGGACTTCGAGCGAATTAGGATTGATATAATCGAGGAACGTCTTACCTTCCTCTTCTTCCGCTTTCATTTGTTCATCAAGAATTAGCGGCTCATAAAGACGGAACTCCGCGGAAAGCGCTTGACTCGCTTCTACCCAGTGGATCGTTCCTTTAACCTTTCGACCCGTAAATCCAGATCCGCTTTTCGTCTCTGGATCATAAGTACAATGAATCTCGATTACTTTCCCTTGTTCGTCTTTAATAACCTCTTCGCATTTAATAAAATAAGCATGCTTTAACCTAACTTCATTTCCAGGAAAAAGTCTAAAATATTTTGGTGGTGGTGTCTCCATAAAATCATCTTGTTCAATATAGATTTCCCGAGAGAAGGGAATTTGCCGATTTCCCATTTCCGGATTTTCTGGGTTGTTTTCAGCCTCAAGCATTTCCACTTGTCCTTCTGGATAGTTTGTGATGACAACTTTCAAAGGCTGAAGAATTGCCATTGTTCGAGGAGCCTTTAACTTTAAATCCTCCCGAATAAAATGCTCGAGCATCTTTTCATCGACGATACTATCTGCTTTAGCAACCCCAATTTCCCGTGCAAAATTACGGATTGACTCAGGCGTATACCCTTTACGGCGGAGTCCTGAAATCGTTGGCATTCTAGGATCGTCCCAACCATCAACGACTTTTTCATCCACCAACAGTTTGAGTTTACGTTTGCTCATCACGGTATTGGTGATATTTAAACGAGCAAATTCATATTGATGAGGAACATTAGCCATCTCACATTCACCGACTACCCAATCATAAAGGGGGCGATGGTCTTCAAATTCCAAAGTACAAATCGAGTGAGTTACTCCTTCAATTGCATCCTCTAACGGATGAGCGAAATCATACATTGGGTAGATACACCATTTGTCTCCCGTGTTGTGATGAGTGGCATGAGCAATTCGATAGAGAATCGGATCACGCAAATTAATATTCGGGGAAGACATATCAATCTTTGCTCGGAGAACCTTCTCCCCATCCTTAAACTCCCCTTTACGCATCCGCTCAAAGAGATCTAAATTCTCCTCAATGGACCGATGACGATCCGGACTTTCTTTTCCTGGTTCAGTTAAGGTTCCCCGTGCTTTGCGGATTTCCTCAGCCGAAAGATCACAGACGTAAGCTTTCCCCTTTTGAATTAACAAAACTGCACGCTTATAAAACTCCTCAAAATAATTGGATGCGAAGAAAAGATTATCCCATTCATAACCCAACCATTCTACATCTTGTTTAATTGACTCCACATATTCCGTATCTTCTTTAACCGGATTCGTATCATCAAAGCGAAGATTGGTCTTTCCCTTGAACTCATCCGCCAAATCAAAATTTAAACAGATTGATTTAGCATGGCCAATATGTAAATAGCCATTAGGCTCGGGAGGGAAACGCGTTTGAATATGATTGACTTTACCGGACTTTAGATCCTCGATGATAATATTGCGCAAGAAATTAGACGAATTGTTTTCCACAGATATCAACCTTTCTATCTCATTCACATCTACCCTAAGATTTTATATGCCTTATTTCCTAGCCACCAATCGTGATCATCTTAGTGGCGATTATTCATCCGAATAAAATTCTACACCGGAATAAGTTTTTCCTTCTTCTATCGCTTTTAGTGTTCCCATTTGTTTCATATATGAATCTTCTGTCAGATTTAAAGAAGAGCTGAACCCTTTATTAAAGAAGTTTCAGCTCTTTGCATTTCAACAACCATTCCTTATATTGATTGCACTACTTTTAAAATCGAGCAGGTAAAATCTCTACCCAATAATTATCGGGGTCATTAATAAAATAGATTCCCATTTCTTTATTTTCAAAACAAATACATCCCATTTTCTGATGATGTTCATAGGCCGCTTCAAAATCATCGACCGTCAAAGCAAGATGAAATTCATTATCCCCTAAATTATAAGCTTCTGATCGATCCCTTAACCAAGTTAACTCAAGCGAATGTTGTGTAGATCCATCACCAAGGTAAACAAGAATAAAGCTCCCATCCTGGGGTTCAATTCTCTTAACCTCAACTAAGCCTAACGCTTCACTATAAAAATTAAGACTTTTCTCTAAATCAAGGACATTAATATTATTATGATTGAATGTAAATTCCATTTAGAATCCCTTCCTCCTCAATTTTTCAGTATACCTTTAACTCTATAATCAATAATAATTAATAAGCTTATTAGAATTATTGTATAATCATTACGAGGTGATAACAATGGGAGATAATACGATTAAAATTAATTATTTATATCACAGTGGTTTCAGTGTTGAAACCAAGGGTCACATTCTTATTTTTGATTATTATCAAGGTCCTATTCAGCTTAGCGACAAGCCTACTTATATTTTTTCTTCACATAGCCATGCTGACCATTTTAATCCTATCATCTTTGAATGGCAAAGAACAAAAGCAGATATCCACTACATTCTGAGCAGTGATATTAGTATCCCTCCCGAAGTTACACATACTCAGTCACTATCTCCCTATGAGGAATGCACTATTGATGGACTTAAAATTAAAGCGTATAACTCCACCGATATCGGTGTTTCATTTCTCGTCGAATGCGAGGGAATCCATCTCTTTCACGCCGGTGATTTAAATTGGTGGTATTGGATCGATACTCCCGAAGAGATGGAAAAAGCCGAATCAGGCTATAAAAATGAAATCGAAAAAATAAAGGGAGAACCTATTGATATTGCCTTCTTCCCTGTCGATCCAAGACTAGAGAAGAATTATTCTGCTGGTGCAGAACATTTTATTCAGGAGGTTCATCCACAGGTTTTGATTCCCATGCATTCCTTTGGTCATGATGAAGTGGCTGTACAGTTTGCAGAAAAAATGGAAGATTCTCCAACCCAAATCCTCACTTTTAGCGATAGAAGCAGAGAAAGGAGCCTCTCCTTTCCTACCGAGAAGTAACTGCCTCATTTTCAACATAGCGAGCAATCAACGTTCCCACTAACAAGGACCATACCGGGGCGCTGATATTGAAAAGCGTAATATTTGATAATGCGATAACAAAAGCTAGTGCAGCACTTAGTTTCATCGTAGGCCGGGAGAAACTAATCTGCAAACTATTTCCGAACACACCGAGCAGGGCAAAGCCAACAAGAATTGAAATAAAGGCTGGCGGTAAAGATTGAATCCAAGGAATAAGCATCCAAGAGAATAACCCAAAAAATAGAATGATCACTCCAGAAACAACCGCTCCCATATATCTCTTTTCCCTCGGACCGGCCTCTTCACCCGCACATATTGCAGTCATCATTCCCGCAACATTTGCCGATTGCCCACCAAAAAAACTCGTAATGATCGAAAAAACACCACTCAATGAAACAAGCCGATTAACCGGTGGATGATAATCATTTTGCTCTAATGCTCCAATCCCCACTGCTGCATCATTACTTAGAATAAGAAGAGCGAGTGGGATAGAAACAGAGAGAAAACTGATATAGCTAAAATCAGGAGTTTGAACCTGTGGAAAGGCAAAATCAGCTATCATCCCCTTACTGCTTAAAGGATAGGTCAAAAGCAAGAGGGCCGTTCCTGTTATAACCCCAGCAACCATAGGCGGAATCCGCTTCTTCCCTTTACTAAAATAGAGATAGGCAAGAAGGCCTATACCCCCAACGATAAATAGCTGCGTAGTGGAAACTACAAAATTAACGATATATTTTGTGATCATGCCTGCGAGCATTGCTGAGATTATTTCCTGGGGTACATAATCCATAAGCTTTGAAAAAATACCCAAAACGCCAACAAGCAACATCAATAATGCGGAAAGAAGATAAGCCCCAATCAGTTCGGGATAGGTAAATTGTGTAGTGACTGTCGCAAGAAAGGCTACTCCTGTAATCGAATGAGCTCCCACAATTGGCATTCGATAACGTAAGGGCATTATTATGCTCAAAATTCCGCCGAATACATATACAGAGAACATCCAGAAAATAGTTTGTTCTGTCGTGAAATTCCCTTTGGTAGCTGCTTCTAAGATCAGAGCAGGTGGACCGGTAATTGCTAATAACGCAGCTACAATACCTACTGTTATATTTCTTGAATTCAAATCTCGAAATGGATGAATTTCCATGCTTGCTTCTCCTTAAACCGACGCTCAAATCTGCCTATCACTTATGATAAGGCTCACCCTTGCTAATTTTCATGGCCCGATAGACTTGCTCTAAAAGCATCATCCGCATCAACTGATGAGGAAAAGTTAGTTTCGAAAAGGACCAGCGGAAATCCGCTCGCTCTCTGACTTCATCCGCAACTCCTAGTGATCCGCCAATCACCCAAGCGATATTACTTCGTCCATGCAAAGCTAACTCATCAATAAAATTAGCGAGTTCTGGAGAGGTCAATTCCTTGCCCTTGAGATCAAGCAATACAACATAGTCCTGAGGATTTAAAACTTTAAGAATCCGCTCTCCTTCCTTTTCCCGAACACGATCTTCCTCCGCAGCAGAGAGTTTTTCTGGACAAGGCTCATCCGCAACCTCAATAATATCTAGCCGTAAATAGGAACTTAATCTCTTGGTATATTCTTTTATCCCGTCCTGCAAATACTTTTCTTTTACCTTACCGACGGCTATAGCCTTAGCCTGCAACATTTTCTCGCCTCAAATTCTAGAAGGGGAGGATACATTCTTTGTATTCTCCCCTTCTCCATGTATATCCTTGACTCACACAAATCATTATTACTGTTTCAGCTCAGCCAAAGTAACGGATACTTCCTTAGTTGCACCGTCCCTATAATAGGTTAACTTGACTTCATCCCCAGGCTTAAATTTAAAGAGTGCACGGGTGAGATCTAGAGCATTATTTATCGTGACCTCATTAACTTTCGTCACAACATCTCCTGCTTTTATTCCTGCTTTATCTGCTGTTCCACCAGAAAGAACCTTAGCAATATAAGCCCCAGCTGGCCAACCTTGCTGCGCTGCCCATTCTTCAGTATAACGATCATCGATTGAAACGTACAAACCAGGATGGCTAGCATATCCTTTTTCAATCATTTGTTGAATGAAAGGCAAGGCATCTGTTATTGGAATTGCAAAACCCATTCCTTCAAAGCCTGGCTCGGCATTTTTCACTGAATTAATCCCCACGACTTGCCCTTGGTAATTAACAAGCGGACCGCCACTGTTTCCTGGGTTAATTGCAGCATCTGTTTGAATCAGGTTGAAACTGGATTCGCCCTGAATCTGTAAAACTCTGTTTTTAGCCGAAACAACCCCTGCCGTCACCGAACGAGCAAATTCTTGACCTCCTGGATTGCCGATAGCTACAACTGGCTCTCCGACTTGAAGTTTCTCTGAATCTCCGAGTTGAACAGCCGTTAAGTTATCCACACTCGAAATTTTTATGACCGCCAAATCGGTACGGGCATCAGCTCCGACAAGAGTAGCATCAAGATTTCGTCCATCAGCCAAACTCACAACGAGTTTTTTAGCCCCTTCTATGACATGATTATTGGTCACAATATAACCATTCTTAGCATCTACAATAAAGCCAGAACCGCTCCCCGCCTCAGACAATCCGCTATTTCCAAAAAGACGGCCAGATTGCTGAAAATTACCCACCCCAACTACAGCGGGGCCTACTGCCTTAGAAACCTCAGCCACCGGAAAGCCAGTAGGATTTGTAACGTTTACGGGCGGGGTCGTTTGGCCCTGACCTAAAACGACCTGATTGGTTGCGCGATTAGCATTAACATTTGGAACGACAATACCTACTGCAATCAATCCACCCACAATAGCACTTACTAAAGCTATGACCACAATAAAGAACGTGCTTGGCCTACGTTTAGAAGAACCGTCATTATAATAACTCATATTCTAGACCTCCTCGATACTCCAATTTAGTCTTCTCCTAAAATAATGAGTTCATGCGGCGTATGACGTGGTGCAACCCTTAAGCGTAACTCTGGATTCTCTTTTGCCACTTTTGAATTCTTGAGAATTTTAAGGATAGTAGAAAGAGCAAGTTCTGGAGTATTATTTTCTTCGCTTAAGTGGGCAAGAACAACCCGTTCTGTATTCTCTTGGATCCATTCCAAAAGTCCCTCAGCTAACTGTTTGTTTTCAAGGTGACCTCGATCCCCACTAATTCTTTTTTTCAGATACCAGGGATATCTTCCATTCCATAACCGTTCTCCATCATGATTAGCCTCGACAACAAGGCCATCACACCCCTTTAGATAGCGATTCATTTCCTCGGTAATAATCCCGGTATCCGTTGCAATTCCAAGCGCTTTTGACTGAAAAGATCCCGTCTCAGGGCTTTGAATTCTAAATCCGTAACTTTCCCTGCTATCATGTGACGTTGGAAAGACCTGAACATCAAGTCCTGCACAAGAAAACTGATCTGAAATAATAACCTTTTGCTGTTCATCAATTTTCCCGAGTGAAGAGGTCATTTCCTCCCAAATTCCTGCTGTCGCATAGATTGGAATCTTTAATTTACGGGCGACTGGGCCAATTCCTTTAATATGATCCTTATGTTCATGCGTCACAATGATCCCCTCAATCTCTGAGGAAGAAATATCAATGAGCTCAAGATTATGGAGTAACGCCTTAAGAGAAACACCACAGTCAACAAGGAAATTTCTATTTTTATGTCCAACGACAGTTGCGTTGCCAGAACTTCCACTTACGAGAGTCGCAAAATGCACTGTCTTTCACCTTCTTCATTTTAACCACTAGGGAATTTATACCTTAATATGCATTATAACAAAAAGAAATCTCCAAAGAAATGGAGATTATGTGAACATCCTTTAAATTAAATAAATTAATATATTTTATTATTTTGTAACATCACCACTCAGTTTTGATTGTGCAAAACTGATTAAGCTATTGATTTGTTGTACATTTTCAGATGAAGGATTTGTATTCAATGCTTTGTTAAATTCAGCAATAGCCCCCAAATAATCTCCTTTGGCTTCCATTAAATAAACTCCGTGGTTCATTAAAGCATTCAAAAAATCTGGCTTTATTGCTAAAGCTTGCTGAAAAGTTGTCTCGGCTAAAGTATTATCGCCACTGTAAAAGGCTGCTGTTGCCATATCAACTAATATACCGACGTCATCCTTTTTACTCTTAAGTACCTCTTGATATTCCGTAATTGCCTGTTTCAAACTCGTCTTTCCCGCTTCTACAACAGCTTGATCTTGTGAACTGTTTAATTGCGCCATTCCCAAGTCATAATAGGAATTCGCTAAACTAAGACGAAGTCCTGAATCCTCCGGCTTCGCTTTGAGCGCCTGATCAATACCATCTACCTGACCCTGTAGACTTTGAATTTGAGCATCAGCCGTGTCTCCAGCCTGAGTGGCCGTTTGGGCAACTGGGGTATCATTAAAGAAAAGAACAAAGGAAGAACCTATCATGCTTAAACTAACTAAAGAAACAATGATAATCGCAACTGTCCGATTCCTTTTATGTTTTTTATTCACTCTTAATCCCTCCCGAATCAATTGAAGCATGTTCTTCCTTATTTTAACATTTCAAATCCATTTAGTCCACAAGCCATTTGCGGATTTGGCACCCCACCTCATAATAGGATGTTGATTGACCCAAATCAGAGGATAAACCTTTAATGAGTTGATTCACCCCAACCCCATTACTCGTATTTCCTTCAGGAATAACAACAGCTTGCGGATGAATATCCTCCGAAACATAAACTCGAGCCAAAAGCTGACCTTGTCGTGTTTCCACGAGAGCTTGATCCCCCGGGAAAAGATAAAATTTTTCCGCTAACTCCGGATGGATGAACATGTGGAACCCCTCATCTTCTTGAAACTGAGAGTGAATCGCTTGCCGGGGATGCGGAGTGAGCAAATAATAAGGATATTCTGCCGAAAGAATAGCATTTTCGTTGTCTTGCTCTATCCGAGGAGAAGCTACTTTTTCTCCCACTTCCTTAAGGGCGAGATCTGAAGATAATTCTATCTTCCCACTTTGGGTCTTAAAGTTTAAATCTTCCCAAGCCACATTCTGAATATAGGGCGCACGCACAGGACCTTGATGCAGGGATTCAAGCGTGATTCCATATTCATGTAATGGAGTAATAATTTCTTCAATCCACTCAGACGAAGTCAAGCTAAATTTCTTCCCAATTCCGAGACGCTTAGCTAACTCACTAAAAATCTCTAATTCTGATTTTGTTTCACCTTGAGGCTCCACAACTTTTTCCGTGACCTGAAGCATAGGATTCCAGGAAGATACAATTAAATCTTCCTCCTCAAAAATGGTCGTCACTGGCAAGACTAAATCGGATTGGCGAGCCGTTTCGGACATAACCAGCTCCAATGTCACTTTGAAGGGGATCTTGCTCCATACTTCCTTCCAAAGCAGCGAATTGGGTTGTTGGAGCAAAGGATTAGAACGAGTCACAACAGCCATTTGAATGGGGGGATCCGCTTTCTCAATACTTTCCGCAAAAAGTGGATGTGGGAATCTCCGAACTTGATAGTGCTCTTCTGGTAACCTGACCGTATTTAAATGGTCCTGATGATCCTGATGAGCGTAATAAACCCCTGCTCCCGGTTTTCCAATATTTCCAGTTAAGGCCGCTAAAGCATCAATCGCGCGAAGGGTATTCCCTCCTTGAACATAACGTTGTAAGCCATAGCCTGGTAAAAAGCTCACTGGACCTGAGTGACTGATCCGACGTGCTAATGCATTCATCTTTACTTCACTAATTCCAGTCAACTCGCTAACACGCGCCGGCTCATACTCCTTCGCCTTAAGGGCAAACTCCTCAAACCCATGGACATGATTACGGACAAACTCCCAATCAAGCCAGCCCTCGCGCAAAATGATATGCGCAAGTCCTAAAGCTAAGATCCCATCTGTACCTGGATTAATTCGAAGATATTCTTGAGCCAATTCCGCGCTTTTCACTTGAGTCGGATTAATGACAATGAGATAGGCTTCCTCTTTTTTGGCCGCCAGTAAATGCGGGATAAGATGGATATTCGTCACTGCAGGATCTTTACCCCAGAGAATGATTGTTTTGGACTGTCTGAGACTAGCCCAATCATTCTGATACACTCCACCAAAGTCAATTGCTTGAGCATGGTATCCAGCGCCCCAACACATACTTCCCTCTGGCACTGTCATTCCCCCAAGAGCTTGGAAAAAACGCTGATCTAAAGCACGCAAAGCACCATTATGAGCATAATCATAATGGTGCAGAATTCCTAACGGGCCTGTTTGCTCCAGAGTCTCTTGAATCTTTCTTGTCAAAAGGGTATAGGCTTCTTCCCAGGAAATCCTCTTAAAACGTCCTTTTTCTTTACGCAGAGGAAATCTTAAGCGATCGGGCGAGAAAACGAGTTCAGCAAGAGCTTGTCCTTTAGAACAGATGAAACCCTGAGTTATAGGATGCTCTTTCTCCCCTTTAAGTTGTAGTCCTTGTTCTTCCGTATAATTGACAAGAAAGCCACAACTATCTGGACAATTTAACGGGCAAGCTGATCGTTTCCATGCCATATTTTCTTTCCTCCGCTCGTTACTTTTGAAACTCTTAATTCTTTTCCTTAATTTGCAAATAAAGTGCGACTTCTAAGCGCTTCTTTTGAAATTCGCAGCCTAAAGTATAAACTTCAGTCAATTTCCCGCTAAACGCATGGTTAGCGGCATGACAGCCCCCGCTACAGGAAAATCTAGCCCAACACTCACGACAAGACGCTTTGGAATAGACATGAGCATTACGGAACGACTGAACCAAGTTGGAGTCAAGCTCCGGCTTTTCATCCCACAAGGAACCCATTTTAAACTCCTCTTGCCCTACAAATTGATGACAAGGGTATAAATCTCCCTCAGGCGAGATCGCGACGTATTCATGTCCCGCTCCACATCCCGTTAAGCGTTTAGGTAAACATGGGCCACCATCTAAAGCAACATTAAAGTGGAAAAAGCTAAAATCTTCTCCCTTCTTTTTACGTGCTAAAAGATCCTCCCCGAGGCGATCATAACTTTTTAAAATCTCAGGTTTATCTCCCTCTTGGAAAGCATACGGTTGATCTGGTGTTGCCACGACCGGCTCAAGTGAGATCTGGTTTACTCCTAAATCGAGAAGATGATCGACGTCTTTATCAAAATCGAGATTAAAATGAGTATAAGTTCCCCTTGCGTAATAATAGGTTCCGACGGCATAAGGGGAAGACTCTGGTCGTTTCTTCGCAAACTGTTGTATACGTGGGATGACTTGCTCATAACTTCCCTTGCCACTCGCATAAGGACGCATACGGTCGTGAACCTCGGGTCGTCCATCAATACTGAGGACAACGCTAATATCTTCATTCTCCAAGAAGTTCTGAACTTCTTCCGTGAGAAGTACAGCATTTGTGGTTAACGTGAACTTAATCGTTTTGCCTCGTTCAGCGGCAGCCTTCCGTCCATAAGCCACAAGATCTTTAACGACTTGAAAATTAAGCAGCGGCTCCCCGCCAAAGAAATCCACTTCACAGTGTTTGCGATGGCCTGAGGCATCCAGGACAAAGTCAATCCCCTTTTTTCCGGTCTCCAAATTCATTAAACCTCGATCTCCACCAAAAGCTCCTGTACCTGCAAAACAATACTTACACCGTAAATTGCAATCATGGGCAACATGTAAGCAGATTGACTTAATAATTGGGCGCTCAGGGTAAACTGGATTCCACTCTTCTGCTTCTGAAGAAAAAAGTGTGCCTTCTTGTTGAAGTTCTTCGAATTCCCCTAAAATCTCCTCAAGTTCCTTCTCCGAACAATTTTTACCTTCACTTTGAAGCGAAGAGGAAATTTCTTGCACTAAAAGAGCTTTTCCCTCCTTTTGGAGTTTATCCATAATTTGCAAAACATCAAACGTCAAATCATCTAAAACATGGAGTGACCCAGAATTAATATCATAAGCCACATTGATATCCCCTTGGTGATAGGCGTGAACATTCTTTCCAATTTTATATCCCTCTAAATTTAACATCAATTTCTCTCCTTCTATATAAAGAAAACTTGGCTTGTGCCAAGCCTCTGGGGCAGGCAGGAGCCTTAGTGGCACTTCGAGTTGATCTGCAGGAAAAATTTATTTTTCTGTTAGTACAGAAACAGAACCCGCCTGAATCAGGTGGGTTCCTTGATAACCTATGTGCGATTTTCCTTTCAGAAAAGTAAGTACTTACTTAACGCAAACTTGGTTACCTACGGTGCAAGACGTTTTGCATGCGGATTGACAAGAAGATTGGCATTCTCCGCAGCCACCCGTTTTGACCGTCTCACTGAGGTTAGCTTTAACAATAGTTTGGATGTGTTTAGCCATTTAAAACATCCTCCTCTCACACTTTGAAATTCATTTAGATTATAGCACGTTGACAAGTTGTAACGCAATTATCATAATCCTTGCTTCGGCTGGCTAAAAAGATATCTGTTTAATGACTTTCACACGTTTCCCTCACTCAACTTTAGATCAAGTTAAGTTTAATCCATTGATGGAAATATAACAATAAAAATTAAACCTCCGCCTAGCGAAGGTTTAACATATTAAATGATAAAGATGGTGCCTCAGGACGGAATCGAACCGCCGACACGAGGATTTTCAGTCCTCTGCTCTACCGACTGAGCTACCGAGGCAAAAACAATGGTGACCCGTACGGGATTCGAACCCGTGTAGCCGCCGTGAAAGGGCGGTGTCTTAAGCCGCTTGACCAACGGGCCATATATGGTGAGCCATCCGCGACTCGAACGCGGGACACCCTGATTAAAAGTCAGGTGCTCTACCGACTGAGCTAATGGCTCAAAACTTACTCACAAAACAAGATTTTACACGAACCTTTAAATCCTGTCAACCTTTTTATTTTCTCAAGTCTTAAAAAATCTCTCCACGGACAATCGTTTGCTCTCTGCCCGGTCCTACTGCGATAAGGGTAACCTTGGTTTCAGTAAGCGCCTCAATACGGCGTACATAGGCTTGAGCCGCTTGTGGCAGGTCTTGAAAAGTCCTGGCGCCCGTTATATCCTCCTGCCAGCCAGCCATTTCTTCATAAACTGGCTCACAGGCTGTAAAGATTTTTTGGCTTTGAGGGAATTCATAGATAACTTCCCCTCCTACGCGATATCCAACACAGATCTTCACTTTTTCGATACCTGATAAAACATCAAGTTTCATCAAAGCGAAGTCGGAAATTCCACTAACTCGAACAGCATAGCGACCAATTACCGCATCAAACCAGCCACAGCGGCGCGCACGCCCTGTCGTTGTGCCAAACTCGAAGCCAGCTTGACGCATTTGTTCTCCCATTTCATCAAGCAGTTCCGTAGGGAATGGTCCCTCACCGACTCGAGTGGTATAAGCTTTAATCACACCGACCACCTTATCAATTTGAGTTGGGCCGACACCCGCGCCGACGCAAGCTCCTCCTGCCGTTGGATTGGAAGACGTGACATAGGGATAGGTTCCATGATCCAAATCCAAGAGCGTTCCTTGTGCGCCTTCAAATAGGACCTTTTCACCCGCTTTAATTGCCCCGTCAACAGTCAACGAACTATCGGTGACAAAGGCACGTAATTTTTCTGCATAGCCCATATATTCTTGATAAATGCTCTCGTAATCTAAGGGCTTGCTGTTATAAACCTTAACCAAAAGGTTATTTTTCTCAGCTAAATTTCGTTTTAATTTAGCTGCAAATTCTTCAGAATCTAAGAGATCCATCATCCGAATCCCAATCCGGGCCGTTTTATCCATATAAGCAGGACCAATTCCTCGTTTGGTTGTCCCAATTTTAAACTCTCCGCGCGCTTCTTCTTCTAGTTCATCAAGCAAACGATGATAAGGCATAATAACATGCGCATTGCTGCTAATGAGTAATTTTCCTGTTTTAACCTTACGCTCAGCCAAATAATCAAGTTCTTCCAAAAGAACCTTGGGATCTACAACTACGCCATTACCAATAATGCAGGTTTTATCCGCATAAAGTATTCCTGAGGGAATCAAGTGAAGTTTAAATTCCTCACCTTGGGCGACTACAGTGTGACCTGCATTATTTCCCCCTTGATAACGAACAACGAGATTCGCCTTTTCGGCAAGAAAGTCTGTAACTTTTCCTTTTCCTTCGTCTCCCCATTGTGCACCAAGCAAAACGACTGCTGCCATTTTCATTCCTCCACATCATATTTTCGAATCGATGAACAGACAAGCCCTTAGGCTTGGATCAACCCTAATCGTATAAATATATCATCGATATGCTTAAGATGGTAACTCCAATCAAACAAGGTATCGAAATCTTCTATTTTTAGATATTTCATAACCTCCGGCATTTCCGGAAGGACCTGACGCAATTCCTTGCCCTCATCCCAGGCTGTAAAGGCAGCCTGTTGGACCCATCGATAGGCATCCTCACGCATACACCCCTTCTCTACTAAGGCCAGTAATACACGCTGTGAAGAGGTAAAGCCATAAGTCTTAAGAAGATTGCGCTTCATATTATCATCGTGAATCTTTAACCCTTTAATAATCCAAGTCATTTTCCTCAGCATATGATCCAATAAAATATTACTATCCGGAAGAATGACCCGTTCCACTGATGAATGCGTCATATCCCGCTCATGCCAGAGGGCTACATTTTCCATCGCGGCTAAGGCATTTCCCCGGAGTAAACGCGACATTCCGGCGATCTGCTCACTCACAATGGGGTTTCTCTTATGAGGCATAGCTGAAGAACCTTTTTGACCTTCCGCAAACGGTTCCTCAACCTCAAGAATATCCGTCCGCTGCAAGCTGCGAATTTCTGTCGCCATTTTTTCTAGAGTACTGCCAATCAAGGCGAGCGTTGTTACATAATGAGCGTGGCGATCGCGCTGTAAAATCTGATTACTCACGTAAGCAGCTTTTAAGCCCAAGTGTTCGCAAACTTCTTCCTCTATATCGGGAGAAACATTCGCATAGGTGCCAACGGCTCCTGAGATCTTGCCTACCCTAATCGACTCGGTTGCCTGTTGTAAGCGTTCAATTTGACGATCAATCTCGGCAACCCATAAGGCCAGTTTCAAACCAAAAGTAACAGGTTCAGCATGAACTCCATGCGTACGACCGACCATAATAATATTTTTACTTTCGATTGCCCGCTCAGCCAGTGCGACTCTCAAATCCGCTAAATCCTTAAGTAAAAGCTCCCCTGAGTCTCTAAGAACAAGACTTAACGCTGTATCTTTTACATCAGAAGAGGTTAAACCCAAATGAAGATACTTACCCGCTTCTCCAACTTCCTCAACTACAGCTTGCAAAAAGGCGATAAGATCATGCCGTACCGTTTTCTCGATTTCCGCCACTCGCGTAGGATTAACTTTAGCCTTTTCGTGGATTACAGGCCACACCTCTGCAGGAATCTCTCCACGCTTAGCCATAACCTCCGCAACAGCCAACTCAACCTCTAACCAGCGGTCATATTCATAACCTTCGCGCCATAAATTACCCATTTCTGGATGAGTATAGCGATCTATCAATAAAATACCCCCTAGATTTCCTGTGCAAACTAAAATTCAAAATTCAAAACGATTGATCAATGACTTCAAATTTCTATTATACCATGGTTAAGAGTCTTCATTCATGAAACCCTACACCTTCACAAACAGTTTTATCTTAACAAGCCTCAACCTCGATGTCAACGGATTTATCGAACATTAATCATGTATACACGTTTAATATTCGACAAATACAAAAGTTGCTAGGGCCTAAACCCTAGCACTTTATCCTATAAATGTTGACGATCTAAATTCACAAACTTAGTGAACTCCTTTAAGAAACCCAGTTCGACCGCCCCTACCGGGCCATTACGGTGTTTGGCAATGATAAGCTCTGCTATTCCCTTTTTCTCAGATTCGGGGTTATAATACTCATCCCTATAGATAAAAGAAATCACATCGGCATCAGCCTCAATTGCTCCAGATTCCAGAAGATCCGACATAATGGGTCGTTTATCCTGACGCTGCTCAACCCCCCGGTTAAGCTGAGAAAGCGCGATCACAGGTACACTTAGTTCTCGCGCAATTCCTTTAAGCCCCCGGGAAATTGCAGCTACCTCTTGTTGCCGGCTTTCGGCGCGCCGACCTAAGGTCATAAGTTGAAGATAGTCGATGACGATCAGCCCTAAGCCATGTTCAATTTTTAAACGTCGTGCCTTTGAGCGAAGCTCAAGTAAGGAAATCCCTACTGTATCATCAATAAATACCGGAGCATCTGAAAGAGGACCTACAGCCCGTGTAAGTTTCGGCCAATCGGTATCCAATAAATCCCCTGTTCTCACTCTTTGCTGGTCAACCATAGCTTCAGAGCAAAGCATTCTTTGCACAAGTTGTTCTTTAGACATCTCTAAGCTAAAAACGGCGACAGGCACATTAGCCCGTACTGCAGCATTCTCAGCCATATTTAAAACCAGAGCCGTCTTACCCATCGAAGGACGTGCTGCAATAATGACTAAATCTGAGGGTTGCCATCCAGAAGTCATTCGATCTAATTCCGTAAAAAAGGTAGGTACACCTGTGAGATTTCCCTTATGGGCATAAAGTGTTTCAATTTTTTCAAAGGTGTTGAGCAAAATATTACGAATGGACTCAAACCCATCTTTCACTTGGCGCTGGGTCAGGTCAAGAATCAGCTTTTCAGCTTCTGCTAAAAGTGTTGTCGCCTCTTCACCAGGTTCATATCCTTTTTCAGCAATCCGTCCCGCCGTACGAATTAACTGCCGAAGCATCGATTTTTCAGCAACAATCTTTGCATAAAATTCGATATTCACTGCTGATGGCACCGAACGGGCAATTTGCGAGACAGTAGCGATACCTCCGACCTGCTCCAACCGCCCATTTTGGCGTAAGGCTTCGGCCACTGAAACTAAGTCTACCGGATCACCGCGTTCAAACAAATCCCGCAACGCAATAAAAATCAAACGGTGATTATCGCGGTAAAAATCCTCCGGCTGCAATATTTCAAAAACGGAACTCCCCGTTTCTGGTTCAAGCATTAAGGCTCCAAGCACTGCTTGTTCAGCCTCTAGATTCTGGGGAGGGACTTTGGCGAGTTCCATCTACTTTCTCCTCCTAGACAATATACTCTAAGGCTTCCTGAATCGTCTCCACCGTTCGCACTTCAATTCCCTGTATGCCTAACGGTACATCGACCAAATTATCCTTTGGAATTAAAACGGTCTTAACCCCCGCCTGTTTTGCACCAAAAAGCTTCTCGGCGATTCCTCCTACCGGACGAACCTTCCCCTGAATGGAAATCTCTCCAGTTACAGCAATATTTTGGCAGATAGGTTTTCCCTTTAGTGCACTATAAACTGCCAGAGTAGTCGCTAAACCAGCTGATGGGCCGTCAATTCTCCCACCACCGACAACATTGACATGAACATCATAATCTCGAATATCTTCCCCTGTTAATAATCGTAACACGGCGGTCGCATTAAAGACCGCATCCCGTGCCATACTCCCTGCCGTTTCATTAAAACGGATCGTGCCCTTGCCATTCTGTCCAGGAAAAACGATCGCTTCAATTTCCAAGACAGAACCGACGAACCCAAGAACACCTAACCCGAGAATTCGGCCAACTTCAACTGTTTCCTGAGCCTTTCGCGAGACATAGGGACTTAAGCGAGCAGAACGAAGGACCTCATAAACTTCTGTGGCACCAACTTTTGTTTCTTTCTGGTCCGGGTACCGAAAACGGGCCAGGCCATAGGCATCCGTCAAAATATTATTGGCTTTCCGTCCCTCAATAACATATTCACTAATGATTTGAGGAACATCTTCCTCGATTTCGGTATTCAGTTTTTTGGCGGCTTGATAAACGATCTTCTGGATATCTTGGGGTTCTAAAGGATTGAAATAAATTTCAGCACACCGCGACCGCAACGCAGGGTTTATTTCACCTGGATCACGTGTCGTTGCTCCAATTAAGACAAAATCAGCAGGAGCACCTTCTTCAAATAACTTTTTTATATAGAGTGGGACCTGAGGATCTGAAGCGTCAAAATAAGAAGAATCGAAAAAGACCCGCTTATCTTCTAGAACCTTTAACAACTTATTTAAGAGTAGTGGGTCCATTTCTCCAATTTCATCAATAAATAAAATTCCACCATGAGCATCGCTGACTAAACCTAGCTTCGGTTCAGGGATTCCCGTATCCGCAAGCTCGCGTTTAGCCCCTTGATAAATAGGATCATGTACTGATCCAAGTAGAGGATTTGTCACGTCTCGAGGATCCCAACGAAGAGTTGTTCCATCAACTTCAATAAAGGGAGCAATCCGTGAGAAAGGCGAATGAGGATGTTGTTTCACCGTTTCCAGGGCTACCCGAGCTGCAGAAGTTTTACCTACTCCTGGAGGCCCATAAATCAGGAGATGCTGAGGATAAGGGGTCGCCAGCTTGGCCAACAAAGATTGAACTGCATTCTTTTGACCAATAATCTCCTCCACCGTCTGTGGTCGGAGAACTTCAATTACAGAATTAGCAAGTTTAACCGAGTTCATTTTCTCAATCTGGGCCAGTTTTTTCAAAGTCTGGGCATTATCAGGACCTGCCGAATCTTTGAGAACCTGACTTTTTATTTCTTTAACATAATCTTCATGATGTTCTTGCATCTTTTCGGCAACCGCTTTATCTAATTTTTCTTCAACTGAACGCCGTGCCTGCAATTCTGCGATGTGTTCGTCGATTTCAGTTAAAACCTGTGGAACCTCTTCATAAGATGAAATAGGAGGATCCGTTGGGTCCTCAAAAGCGATCTTTTGTAACCCTTTAATCCGTTCCAATAAATTTTCAGATCGCATTAGACTTAATGCATCTAGGCGAATTGCCTTAAGTACTAGCTTATCGGGCCCATAGAAATCAGATAACAAATGGTAATAGGCATCAATTTCGAGTTTCAATTGTTCCTCATTGGTTTGATTCTCTGGCGTCTTATCCTGTTTCAACCACTTTGTTAAAAACCCTTTCATCGGGCTCCCCTTTCACTGTTCAAAAAAGTTCCGCTATTAAATTGCTTTAACTTCTACTTTGAGTTGGGCAGAAACTTCTGGATGAATTTTAGTCTGAATAGTATAGCTTCCTAAGGCTTTAATCGGTTCTTTGACCTCTATTTTACGTTTATCAATTTCAATACCATACTTACTTTTAAGCGCTTCAGCTATTTCTTTATTGGTCACAGATCCAAAAAGCCGTCCGCCTTCTCCTATCTTCGTACGCACTTCAACCGTAATCGAAGATAATTTTTCAGCTAATAACTGTGCGTCTTCTTTTTCTTTAGCCTTTCTTTTGTCTTCATTCGCCTTCTTAGACGCTACATCATTTAAATTTCCTGTTGTGGCTTCAATCGCCCACTTTTTAGGGAAGAGAAAATTTCGGGCATAACCATCCGACACTTCACAAACTTTACCTTTTTTACCCAGATTTTTTACGTCCATTGTTAAAATTACTTTCATGAAAATCCCCCCTAATTACTATTATCCTCCGGTATACGGCGGAAGTTTAAAACTAAGTCAAAAAGGCCTAGCAAGATTAAACCCATTATTGTTACTTGAAAATAAACGAACCCCATGAAGATTAAAATCCACTTTATGAATCCCGATAATCGAGGAGAACGTAAATAGTATATGAAAATCGCACTTCCTAAGACAAACGCCACGCCCGCATAAATCAACATTACGTTCAGTCCAAAGGTACGAATACTCAGCAAATTCCATTGATCCCCAACCAGATAACTGACTATTCCAAGATTTACTCCCCAGATCGCAAACCACGGTAATCTGAAAGAACTAAACAAGGGGAAAGGTTGGTCTTTTTGGGGAAACCAACGGGCAAAGAAATAATAAACGGCCCCGTATTCCATCATCGACCCCAATGCTGCTAACGCAGGAATAAATAAAAACAGATACTGAAGAAATTGTTGCACATAGTTTTCTATATCTGCTTCACTAATTCCCTGCTGAGTAAAACTCGTCAACATTCCGGATTGGCGGTATTGATCCATCATGGACCGGCTGATTTCTTGCATCAACTCTGTGCCCATTCCTTGTAGTATCATGGGGATAACGGGCAGAACACCTAAGACTCCAGCCAAAACTAAGGACCAAAACAAATTCGATTTACGTGACCAAACATGCTCTACTCCCCATATTGTCAGTACACTAACCCATGGTAAAAATCCGATATTTATGACTGAGGAAAGTCCACCACCTAACAAAAATGCGATACCATAACCTATCGATAAACATAAGGTCATCCATTTAAATCCTATACTGCGTCCTACCGAAAGGGTGGCAATGAGCAGCGCAACCTCAAGTAGCCAACCTCCGCTCCCTTTCGCCACTCCAAACCACGGTCCTGCTAAAAGGGCAAAGATCGCTAACCCCTTAGTTACTTTTTGGTCACTCACGTACATTCAACTGCTCCAATCTATTCTTCGGGGGCGAGATAGCTTAACAAGAGGCTCAAATCCCCCCACTGACTTTCTAACTTCATAGTATCATTTTCTTTCCATTCTACCAAACCCTGTATTAAAGTTCGGTCCAATCTCGTGAAATCGAAACCTAATCGTCGAGTCAGTAAATAACTGATCCCAACTATATCCGCTAAACCTTGCATCATCGCAGTATCTGAACCCTCAATTGCACCGCGTTCAAAAATCCATAAAGATTTTAACATTTCAACTTTTAACTCATCAATCGCTTTTAATCCTTTAACAACATCAACTTCCATCGTGGATGCCCTCCGGTATCTCTCTAAAAATTTAACAGCTATCTAAGCCGTATCAAGGAAATGTTCGCTGAGTCTTGGCCTATTTCCTGCAAGGCATATCCTTTATACTCTCAACCGATAAAGAACATATACTTTTAAAAAGTGATAAAGAAAACTTGGCTTGCGCCAAGCCTTAGCGCAGGCGGAAGCCTTAGTTGCACTTATACTATCTACCGATAAAAACTTATACTTTCTGATACGTAAAATAAAAAAGGGAGCTTCTGCTCCCCTTTTACTAATCTACCATATAAGGCAACAGCGCAATGGCCCGGGCTCTTTTAATAGCAACGGTAACTTGGCGTTGATGCTTTGCGCAGTTTCCTGAAATACGACGAGGCAAGATTTTGCCACGCTCGGTCACATACTTGCGCAATTTATGAGTTTCCTTATAATCGATCGATTCAACTTTATCAACACAGAAACTACATACCCGTCTTCTTGGACGACGTCCGCGTTCGCGTTTCATACGTTCACTCCCCTTCCCGTTTAGAATGGGATATCATCATCTAAACTTACTTCATGGCCATAGGTTCCCACATTACTGGCATTACCGGATGTACCGTTCCCTGAGTTACCGTTTTCCTTAGGACTCAAGAACTGAACATTCTCTGCAATTACTTCTGTAACCCAGCGACGTTGCCCGTCTTGACCCTCAAAAGAACGAACTTGAAGTCGTCCGTCAACGGAGGCCAATCTACCTTTTGATAAAAAGTTAGCGCATAACTCAGCCAGTTGTCGATAAACGACACAGGGAATAAAATCCGTATCCCTTTCACCGTTGGAATTCTTAAAATTGCGATCCACGGCTAGAGTGAAGGTCGCTACTGCAACTCCACTCGGGGTATAACGTAACTCGGGGTCTTTCGTTAAACGGCCAATTAAAACGACACGATTCAACATCTATAACCCCTCCAATACTACTCTTCTTTTTTCGTGGTTAAGAAACGCACAACAGAGTCGGAGATCTTCATGACCCGCTCCACCTCTTGTGCCGTACGAGCTTCCCCATTAAAGTTCATCAGGATGTAAAAACCTTCCCGAAGATCCTTAACTTCGTAAGCTAGGCGGCGTTTGCCCCATTTATCCACAGTAACATCTGCTCCACCATTGTTGTTCACAACTTCAGAGAACTTGTCCACTGTAGCGGCAATAGCCTCTTCATCCATATCAGGACGAATGATATAAAGTAATTCGTACGCTTTCATATTTGCACCTCCCCTCGGACTAAGCGGCCCCATATGAGTGGGGCAGGGATTTATAGTCTATTTAGACTACCGATTAAACATTATACCATCATTGCAAAACATTTGCAAACTAACGATACTCTTAATTTATTTCCAATTTATTTCTGCTTAAACATTAAATCTAAAATGAACGATATCTCCATCAGCCATCACATAATCTTTGCCTTCAAGGCGAACAAGTCCCTTATCCCTAGCTCCATTTAGGCCACCCATCGCCACGAAATCGGAATAAGAAACAACTTCAGCGCGAATAAATCCACGTTCAAAATCTGTATGAATTGTACCTGCAGCTTGAGGTGCCTTTGTTCCTCGGCGAATCGTCCAGGCTTTAACCTCCATCGGTCCTGCTGTAAAGAAGGTCATCAGACCCAGAAGATGAAAAGCTGCACGTATTAAACGGTCAAGTCCTGATTCCTCTAATCCTAAATCCTCTAAGAAGGCTTGTTTCTCCTCGTCCTCTAGCTCTGCGATTTCTGATTCGATCTTAGCGCAGACCATAACGACTTCCGAATTTTCCTCAGTGGCAATTTCCCGTACTTTTTGAACATAGGAATTTTCTTCGCCACGGGTTAAATCTTCTTCGCTCACATTAGCTGCGTATAATATCGGCTTCATAGAGAGAAGCGAAATTGTTTTAAGTATTTCTTTTTCCTCATCTGTATAACTAAGACTACGGGCTGCTTTGCCCTCATCAAAGGCCTCTTTTAGTTTCGTTAATAATTCAACTTCAACGTGAGCTTTCTTATCACCGGATTTAAGAAGCTTCTCTGATTTCTCTAAACGTTTCTCAATACTCTCTAAATCTGCAAGAATAAGTTCGAGTTGAATCGTTTCGATATCTCGTTTAGGATCTACATTTCCCTCAACATGGATAACGTTACTGTCATCAAAACACCGAACAACATGCACAATAGCATCAACTTCCCGAATATGAGATAAAAACTTATTTCCAAGCCCTTCCCCTTTGCTTGCACCTTTGACTAAACCGGCGATATCTACAAATTCAACCGTCGCAGGCACAATCCGATCAGGATGAACCATATCTGCTAAAACTCCCAATCGAGAATCGGGAACATGAACAATCCCAACATTAGGATCAATCGTACAGAAGGGATAATTAGCTGCCTCTGCCCCTGCTTGCGTAATCGCATTAAATAACGTTGATTTTCCCACATTGGGCAAACCTACAATACCTGCATGTAATGTCATTTTATATCCTCCATAAAAACATATTATTAAGAATTAGTGTGTTAGATTCTCAAATCGCACCTAAGCTTCAGGCGGGACATCTGCTTTTTGCAAAATCTCTTTAATTTGACGTTCCAGCTTTATCCGAGGAATCCACGCCTGATGCTGACAGCCCAGGCATTGAATTCTAAAGTCCATACCCGTACGCATAACCTTCCAATCTGTACTCCCACAAGGATGAGGTTTACGTAGTCGAACAATATCTCCAACTTGTAAAGGGATCACTCATACTCCTCCTAACTCATAAGGCGACGTTAACAATGATCGTAAATGTTATAACATAAAAAGCAACGCTACGCAAAAGAGGAAATAGGTTGTTCGCTTAGAGCATGTTTAGACTCTGAATAAGTTCTAATTTAAAAAACGATTGCAACCCCGCAAAAATTTGAACGAGATATGAATAAGACCAGGCTTGTTGTAAAAGGACGAGAGGCTGGTTTTGGCCAAAAATCGGCAATATTGGCGAAATCAAACCCACAAAAACAGCAATTCCAACCAAGGCACTCAAAGCACCGAAAAAAAATCCTCCCCCATGATTAATTGTCCTACCAAAAAGTCCGAAAGGAGCCAGTACAATGGAAACCCCAATTTGTAGGATGACGACTACCGCTAAATATGTTGCCAAAAAGGCGAGCATCCGCATCAAATTATCCGTCAAAACTCCAGCCATATTTTGAGCAATCGTTTGCACAATATTTTGTGTATAGGATTTCAAACCAGGGATAGAACCTGACCCAACTAAACCTTGAAGTTCCTTAGGAATTATTGAAAAGATGCGGTCTAAAGTTTGTTGTTGGGTAATTTGGGTCTGAGATTCAATCAAAGGAAGCAGGAAACGATAGACTACGGGTTCTAACCACTGCCTAAGAGGCGTATGGAGATCTAGCCATCCGAGTAAATTAAGATATTCTTTAGATGCAATATAGAAACCCAAAAGATTCCCTAATAAACTCACAAGGCCAGAAATCAACCCTTTCCGATATCCTTGTAAAGCACCTAGTATGAGGAAACCAAGGATCAGAATATCAAATATATTCATAAAATCTCCTCCGCTCCGAGCTCTACGACCATAATCTTATACTATTCGATTTCTGTGTAAAAAATCCTGCATATAAATAAGGAGCAGCCTAAGCTGCTCACTTACATCCTATTAATTAAAATTGGCGGGGATGCGTGCGAATCGAACACACCCCGGAACGTTCTACGTCCCGGCACGCGGATTTGAAGTCCGGGGGCAGCACCAGCCACCACTCATCCCCAGCGATTTCGCGCTTCACAATATTATAACAAATTATACTTAATTACTCAACTCATAGCCTTTTCCCAAAAGAGCGTCCTTTACTTCCTTCACCCGATCTCCATTCAACCGAACCAATATTTGCACTTTATTATTTTTGAGGTGATAAACAGCTAAACTGGTAATATTCACATCGTAATCTTGAATGATAGAAGAAAGATCTCCGATCACCCCAACTTCATCTTTTGTCTCAATTACCATGCGATCACCGGGACTACGGAAGCCCATAATATCGAGAAAGGTGTCAAAAATATCAGTTTCCGTAATAATTCCGACTAACTTTTCTTGATCTAAGACGGGCAAAGACCCGATACCATGATCTCTCATCAAAACAGCTGCGTCTTCAAGTTTCGTATCTGGAGAACAGGTAATCACCTTTTTGACAGCAACCTCACGAATCGAAGTCTTAGCAACAAGATAATTCAATTCAAATATACTGAGAGTCGTTGCGGGAGAAGGAGAGACTTCTCGAAGGTCTCCATCGGTAACAATACCTACCAGTTTTCCTTTTTGAACAACAGGAAGCCGATTAATCTTTTTCTCACGCATCAGGGCCATAGTATCTGCAACATTATCCTCTGGACTCACGGTAAAAACTTGTGAGGTCATAAATTGCCTAACGTACAATCAAATCTCCCCCTTCGTTTATCCTTAATTGATTATGAATGCTTAGTCCTTAAACCTATATTCTAGAACTAAGCTGCATTTTCCTTTTTCGGCTCAATTAACCTCCTAAGTAGGCATTTCGAACCGCTTCACTTTTTGCTAATTCTACAGCATTCCCGGAAAGGACAATCTTCCCAGTCTCCAAAACGTAAGCTCGCTCCGCAATCGAAAGCGCCATATGCGCATTTTGTTCGACAAGCAAAACTGTAGTTCCCGTCTTATTAATTTCCTTAATGATGGAGAAAATTTGTTTAACAAGAATAGGTGCTAACCCCATCGAAGGCTCATCCAGAAGGAGTAACTTTGGCCGGGACATCAGAGCTCTGCCCATCGCGAGCATTTGCTGTTCTCCTCCAGATAGCGTTCCCGATAATTGACCTTTGCGTTCCTGCAAACGCGGAAACAGAGTATATACTTTCTCGATGTCTTTTTTGATCTCCGCTTTATCCTTCCGAAGATAAGCTCCCAACTCCAAATTCTCTAATACCGACATATTAGTGAAAACATGTCGGCCTTCAGGCACTTGAGAAATCCCTTGCGAAACAATCTCTTGAGGTTGAACGCGAGTGAGATCCGCTCCGTTAAAGGTTATACTTCCCTCTTTGGGACGAAGAAGTCCTGAAATTGTCTTCAGGCTTGTACTTTTACCTGCTCCATTAGAACCAATCAGGGTCACAATCTCCCCTTCGTTCACTTCTAAAGAGATTCCCTTGAGAGCATGAATTGCGCCGTAATAAACATGAATATCTTGAAGAACAAGCATTAGTCAACCTCCTCTCCCAAGTAAGCTTCGATAACCTTAGGATTCGCCTTAATTTCTTCTGGCTTCCCTTCAGCAATAATCGTTCCATAATCCAAAACATAAATTCTCTCACAAACTTGCATTACAAGTGACATATCATGTTCGATTAAAAGAACGGTCAACTGAAATTTTTCCCGTATGAAACGAATCAGTTCAGTCAATTCACGAGTCTCTTGTGGGTTCATCCCCGCTGCTGGTTCGTCTAAAAGCAAAAGTTTAGGTTGTGTAGCTAAAGCTCGGGCAATTTCTAGGCGGCGCTGCTCACCATAGGGCATGTTTTTAGCTATTTCTTGGGCTTTACCTTCTATGCCAAAAATCTTCAGTAAATTCATAGCCTTTGCTTCTATCTCTGCCTCGCCTTTATAATATGAAGGAAGGCGAAAAATGGCGCTTAGTGTTGAATACGTCGCATGTTGATGAAAGGCAATTTTAACATTGTCAATAACACTTAACTCACCAAAGAGTCGGATGTTTTGGAATGTCCGAGCAATACCTCGTTGCGTGACTTGATGGGGTTTTAGAGCAGCCACATTTTTTTCAGCAAAGAGAATTTCTCCAGTTGTCGGTTCGTAAACTCCGGTAAGAAGATTAAATATCGTGGTTTTTCCCGCACCATTAGGTCCAATTAAACCAATTAATTCACCGTTCTCGATATTAATATTCAAATTTGAAACAGCTTTTAAGCCCCCAAAGGATTTTGAGAGATTATTTACTTTGAGAAGAGTCATTTCTCTCACCCTTCTTTCCTAAGAAATTGAGGCTGAATTCCTTCGTTCCCATGAGCCCCGATGGCCGGAAAAGCATTAAGAGAATCATTAAAATAGCCGTTATGACCATACGCCATTCAGATAGCCCTGATAAAAGAGCAGATAAAAAGGTCATAACAATTGCTCCAAGAATACTTCCCGTAAGACTTCCTAACCCTCCTAGAACAACCATAACTAAAAAGTCAAAGGATTTAAGGAAGTTAAATTGTATGGGATGAATGAGATACATGTAGTTCGCATATATTCCTCCAGCTAACCCTGCGAACATCGCCCCAAGCGTAAAAGCAAGCACCTTATATTTTGTGGTATTAATCCCCATAGCTTCAGCTGCGATCTCATTTTCTCGGATGGAAATACATGCTCGTCCATGTGTGGATGCTGTAAAGTTATGAATGGCCAACACTGAAATGACCATTAACCAAAACGCCCAAGTCCAATTAATTGTACTCGGCACCGAAAAACCTGATGCTCCACCGACATAATCCATGTTCATAAAAATAACACGAACAATTTCTCCAAGACCTAACGTGGCAATGGCAAGATAATCTCCATTTAAGCGCAGCGTGGGTAACCCAATTAAAACACCGGCAATTCCTGCTGCTAAGGCCCCTGCAATCAGGCCCAAATATAAGGGTCCGTTTAAATTGACTATTACAATAGCCGAAACAAAGGCACCTATCGACATAAAACCAGCATGTCCAATAGAGAATTGCCCTGTGATACCATTAATCAAATTTAAGCTCGCTGCCATGATGATATAAATACAAGCGAGTATTAAATTAAGTTGTAAAAACGGGGGTATGATATCCATCAGGTTCAAACCCTGAACTATACCATATATTAAAATAACTCCGATTAATACAATGACATTTCTCATCTGAAACCAGCGCTTCATCTTTATCACCTACACTTTCTCGCGTACATTTTTGCCAAAGATCCCCGCAGGTTTAACGATAAGCACAAGAATTAAGATTAAGAAAGCTGCGGCATCCCGCCACATTGAACCCCCTAGTCCCGAGACTAAGGTCTCTATCAACCCTAAAATTAATCCTCCAGCCATAGCTCCTGGAATAAGCCCGATCCCGCCTAGTACTGCGGCAATGAAGGCCTTTAAGCCTGGCATAACCCCCATTAGTGGATCGATTTGGTTAAAGTAAACACCAAAAAGCACACCTGCTGCAGCGGCTAACCCCGAGCCAATAGCAAAAGTTGCGGAAATAGTATTATTCACGTTTATCCCCATGAGTAAAGCAGCATCCTGATCAAGGGAAACAGCGCGCATTGCTTTACCCACTTTTGTATACCTCACTATGACCTGGAGAAGAACCATGAGAATAACCGAAGTCACAAGCATCACAACATCACCGTATTTAAAAGAAATTCCTCCAATATTATAAATTGTCTCTGGTAAAACCGGAGGATAAGTTCTTACTTGGGGACCGAATAGAAGCATTCCCCCATATTCAAGGAAAAATGAAACGCCAATTGCCGTAATAAGGGCAGCAATCCTTGTGGAATTGCGTAAAGGTTTATAGGCAATGCGTTCAATCAAAACCCCGAGAATTGCAGAGCCCACCATGGATACTAAAAGCGAAGGAATAAACGACCAATGCAATTTAGTAATTGTAAACCAACCAATATAGGCCCCGATCATCAAAATATCGCCATGTGCAAAGTTGATTAATTGAATAATTCCATAAACCATTGTATAGCCCAAAGCCATTAATGCATAAATACTTCCTAAGGAAATTCCGTTCACTATAAGCTGAATGAATTGCTGAAAACTGACCATGCGCTCACTCCTTTCTAAAATATAGAACAGATTTCAAGAAAATTTATTTTAGTACAGGACAGAATTAGGAGGGGGCGATGCCCCCTCCGTATTCCTTCTCATCTGAATTAACGAAGTAAAAGTTACTTTGGGCTAACAACTAAAACAGTCAATTTATTTTGAATCAATTCTGCTTGCAAAAGCCCACTTGCCATCTTTAAATTGTAACATTACAGCACTCTTATTTGGATTGTGTGTCGCAGGATCAACAGTGATGTTCCCGGAAACACCTTTTAAGTCTTTAATGCTTTCAAGAGCTGTACGAACTTTATCAGGATCGGTGCTTCCTGCAGCTTCAATGCCCTTAATCAGCATCGTTGCAGCATCATATCCTAAAGCTGAAAAACCAGTAGGCGCAATATTATACTTAGTTTGATATTGCTTAGCAAATTCAACAAGACCAGGATCATCCATCGCAACATGGTCTGAATAGTAGACATTCGTCATATTGTTTGCTCCAGCAATCTTAGTCGTTTCGTCTCCATTCCAACCATCTCCACCTAACATAGGTACCGTAATTCCCAATTCGCGGGCTTGCTTAACGATCAAACCCACTTCATTATAATACCCTGGAACATAGATGAGATCAGGATTTTGAGCTTTAATGCGTCCTAAAATTGGTTGGAACGCTTTATCCCCAGCAACATAATTTTCTTTAGCTACAATCTGTCCGCCAGCTTTTGTAAAGGTATCTTCAAAAGCCTTAGCTAATCCTTTTGCATAATCTCCATTGGTATCAATAATAATAGCAGCTTTCTTAGCTTGCAATTTTTCTGTTGCAAACGTTGCACCAACATTTCCTTGGAAATCATCAATAAAGCAGGCTCTAAAGATCCATTGATTCAATTTTCCATTTGCAACTGTTAAGTCTGAAGCTGTACCCGATGGAGTAACAAGCGGTACTTTATTTTGGGTGACAATAGGGATAATCGCTTTAAGTGTTTTGGTTGTCATCGGTCCAAGCATTCCAACAACCTTTTCAGAAGTTACAAGGCGTGTTGCTTGAGCTGTCGATTCACCTGGCTCAGATTTATTATCTGCTGTAACCAGTTTAATCTGTTTGCCTAATACGCCACCTTTGGCATTTTGTTGATCAATCGCAAGTTGTGCGCCATTTAAACCAGCTGTCCCATACTGAGCCGCTCCACCTGTTTGCTCAAAGAGACCTCCAATTTTAATTTCTCCACCATTACCTGCTCCGCTACCCGTTGCTCCGCCTGATGTGCCACAGCCCGCAAGCAAAGATAAACTCAATACTGCGACTGTTGCCATTGTAAAGATCTTTTTCATCCAAGTTTTCCCCCTCAACGATTAAATTTTTAATAATTTCCTAAATATGATTCCATTTTTAGTTTATTTTTAATTTTATATTTTATATATCAAGCTGTCAATGACTAAAACTGTCTTAGTATAAATTGATACGCTATATATACCCGCATTAGCGGTTAAGAACTCGTTTATCTCCTAACCGTTTCGTCACCTTATGTTGATCAAAGTATTCAAGAAGCGGAACAGTATATTTTCGTGAAGTTCCCCAGAGTTCTCTTACGTCACCGACTGCGACTTCCTTATTCTGTTCTAGCAAATCAATTAACGCTTTTTGGGCAAGAACTACAGCCTCACGATTAAAATACAATCCTGTGATCGACATCCACTCTCCTTGTTCCACCAAGTAACTCGCAAATTCTAAACTATCCCCTTTATTAATTCCACATTCTTTTGCCCCTTCTTCTAGTTCTGGAGGCATCAGTCCTGCATTCTTCCATCGCTGCTTTAAGCAATCCACCTTATGGCCTAATGCTTCAGGTAGTTTAAGGTCATGATTAGAGCCCACCCTGCTTCCCATTACGCGGTAGTAGCCTTTTTCAGCACCCCGTTCCAAAATGTTCTGCCAGCGTCGTTGAGTCCATTTAACCCCAAGTTTGCCCTTTAATTCCTCACGGCTAATTCCCCCTCGTAGAGGGAATTCTTTTTGGTTGGATAAGACAATCTGATCCACTTGTTCACGCCAGTATTCTGCAGCTCCCTTTGCCCAATATAACGGATTGTTTTCGTCCTTCCAGATTTCAATGCGATCTGAGCCTTCTAATTGATCCAATCTCTCTTGAATCTCTGTTTCTCCCCAATGAAAAGAACCCTGAAGTTCTTGAGCAGTGTGTGGTTCTTGCAATACCCGTTCAAGTAGGACCAAGGGGTCCCCCTGATCTTTTACTCTCAGTTGCGCTAAATCACTTTCTTTAAAACGCTTTCTTTTATATTCTGAAACTCCCAGGATTTTACCACCACCGATTGTAAAAGCAGGTGAATAAAATCGAATTACAAAACGATCCTCCGCTGTTGCTACGACTGGCTCTTCGAGAAGAATTTGGGCATAACCCTCCTGACCGGGAAGAAGTTCTTCATGCTCCAAAAGATGTATTCTTCCAAGTGCTTCAATTGTTCCGATATGAAAACGTACCCTTTGTCGTTGGCTGATCGATTTATCCATAGAGGATAAATTTTTAAGCTTTATATCCAAAATATTCCCGACAGGATACGCCCCAGGTGTTATTACCTCTGCCCCTTTTTCAACTTCATTAACATTAACACCTGCAAGATTTACGGCTACCCTTTGGCCTGCGAAGGCGCTTTCAACCTTTTCATTATGAACTTGAAGGGACCTGACCTTGCTTAATTTATGAACCGGCTCTATAGCCAATTCTTGCCCTAAACGTATTATTCCGTTATGGAGAGTCCCCGTCACAACAGTTCCAAAACCTTGAATACTAAAAACACGATCAAGGGGTAAGCGGATAGGTCCAGTAGCGGTTTTACTCTCTGCATCGCTTAGCAATTGATCTATGCCTATTTTTAATTCTGATATTCCTGAGCCTGTATGAGAAGAAACCAAATAGACTGGAGCATTAACAAATAATGTCCCTTTTAAGCCCTCACGGACTTCCTCTTGAAGCAGCTCAAGCCATTCGTCATCCACTAGGTCGATCTTATTAATGACCACAATTCCCTGAGATACTCCTAGTAAGGTTAGAATATCCAGATGCTCACGAGTTTGAGGCATAATCCCCTCGTCTGCAGCAATGACAAGAAGAACCCCATCCATTCCGGTTGCTCCAGCTAACATTTGTCGGATAAACCGCTCATGACCGGGAACGTCAATAATTCCGACTTTGCGTCCGCTGGGGAGATCTAAAGAAGCAAATCCTAATTCAATAGAAATTCCTCTTTGCTTTTCTTCTTTAAGCCGATCCGTTTCGATCCCTGTCAATGCACGAATAAGTTCGGTTTTACCGTGATCAACATGCCCTGCAGTTCCTATTAAATAATGTCTATCATCCATACTGTGACCCCTTGTCCATTTTTATTTTTTCCAAAACTTGCGGAAGAAACGTACTGGGTTTATTTTTAACTGTTTTTCAACTTGAATTAAATTTCGCTTAGGAATCGGATTATTCGGTTCAAGCTCCAAAGCTTTACTATAGAATTCTCTAGCTTCTTCAAGCTTGTTTTCATGGCGGGCCAAATTACCCAGATTATTCCACGAATGAACTAGCCTTGGATTATGTACTAATGCCTCATTAAAGTATGTTTTAGCTTTCGTATAACTTCCCATCTTTATATAAACCAAGCCCAGTTTATTATAACTCAAAGCATGGTTTGGATCTGTATGAATTGATTCTAAAAAAGCCCGTTCTGCTTCACGATACTGTCCAGACAGATAAAATTGCAACCCCTTTTCATATTCTTGATTCATAGAATTCTTCCTCGCTTACAACGAAAATCAATCACTATGGATATCTTATCCAAAATAGATCTAACCAGCAAGGGCTGAATTATCAAGTTTACCGTTTGTACCATCTCCAAAATATGAGGGGCAAAAAGACAAGTCCCATATAACCAAAAATGGGATAGACCAGCTTCACGATAAGAGAGAATTTAACTCCGGCTAAAGGAGAGGCTAAAAGAAGCAAAAATAAAATAGCTATACGATAATCAATTTTTCCGATATCCATAATTCGAGTCACTAAACTAAAAGCATTACCGATTGCTGCTGTAATCATTGCCAACCATAGAACGACAACATAGAAAAAGGCTGGCCATTCTCCTAGTTTTCCTGCGACAGCAACCATAGGAATTTCTAAGGCTTTAACTTCCGGAAACCGAAGTAGCGCTCCACCAATAACCCCTGCGAATAATCCTAAAGCAACCCCTCCAAGAAGGGCGCCTAACTTTGCCCCTGGCTTTTGTATTTCTTTTCCGAGGGAGGCAAAGACAACCAATGCTAATGTCAAGTTAAAGGAAACATAAAGTATTGCTGAAAAAGCCCAGTTCTGAATTAAAGGATTAACAGAATTGACGACCCCTTCACCATCTCCTTGAACTCCAAATGAAATAGCAAGAAAAGCAATTCCCAAACAGAAAAGAAATTTAAGAGGAATAAGAACACTGTTAATCCAAAGTACACCTTCCCCTTTGAACCACAGTGCTAAGAATATCACAATTGCAGTCAAAAAAATTCCTATCCAAGCACGTAAACCAAAGTATTGATTAAATAAAGCGCCTGCACCAGACATCATTGCTATCATGCCCACAAGCAATAAGATGCTGACGAGTATATCAAAACGCGGTCCCCATTTTACACCAAGTAGCATTTTGAAAAAATCAGAGTATGTAGACACTCGCCACCTTTCCTGAAGATCAATCATAATCCAACCTAATGCTGCAAAGAGACATGCGCTTAAAACTATTCCCAATATTCCCCAATATCCAAAATTTGCAAAGAACTGCTGAATTTCTTGGCCTGAAGCGAAGCCAGCTCCCATGACTGCTCCCACATAGGTTGCAGCTACCTGAAATGCTATTTTCCAATTCATTAAATCCCCTCCTGCCTCATGAATATGGCTTTTTCTTATTTATCATGCATAAATAAGCAGACAGAAGGTAATAATTTAGAAGAATAGGATTTTGACTTAGGAGGTATTCGATGAGCCTTCTTTCAGTACTTACTGAACAGCAAAAAATCAAAGCTCATTTTGATGATAAATTAGCCACAAATCATCTCGTAGATAAGTTAACAGATCTCTTCTCTGCCTCTCATCAACGGCCTCCTATCATTTTATGTATTGGCACAGATCGTTCAACAGGAGATTCTCTAGGTCCATTAACAGGCACTTATCTTAGCCGACTAGGTCTCCCACAGTTAAATGTCCTAGGTACACTTGATCACCCTGTACATGCAACTAACCTCGCAGAAAACCTTGCGTATATTAAGTGTTCGTACAATAATCCCTATATTCTAGCTATCGATGCATGTCTAGGCAAAATGGATTCTGTCGGACATCTAACTTTAACTAATGGCCCATTAAAACCTGGAGCAGGCGTACATAAAGACCTCCCCTCAGTCGGGGAGGCCCATTTGACCGGAGTCGTCAATGTCGGTGGTTTTATGGAATATATGGTTCTTCAAAATACGCGTCTAAATTTAGTTTGGAAAATGGCAGAGACGATGAGTGACGTACTTTCTAAGGCTTATATCCGTTCTCGTATTTAAATTTCCACCTTAAACGTGCAATGTATTTTGAGCTTTTTCAAGAGCTTGTTTTTCCTCATTCGATAAATGATAGGTTGATTGACCCTCAGTGACCGGTTTTGCATACACACGTGACTCTTCACGACTATTAATTGAAGAAAGTACAACTCCATTACCCTCTTGATTAAGCAAGGCGAGGGCAAAACTCAAATCACTTCCCATATTATCAAATGCATTAAAGCGAACTAATTCAGCGCGGTCAACGGATTTACGTAATTTCTCTTCTACTTTGATAAGACGTAAATTCTGGTTTTCCATTTGCTTTTCCGTATTTTCAACTTCTTTTATGTATCTTTCCAGAAGTTGATCTAGTGTTTTTCCATTCATAAATGATTGTAATGCTACATGTGCTTCCTTAAATTTTTTCAATTGTTTTCGTAAGGAATATATATAGAAGTAAGGAATAACTGCAAGTATGCCGACGCCTAGAACAATCCACCCATAAATTGGAACATTACTTATATAATCCATTATCTTTATCCTCCTATCAAAACTCAATTTTAGATTTATCTCAGACACCTAGATTAAAGTAACTAAAAATCAGAGTCAACGGTATAGCTACAAAAATACCTGGTAATAGATTTCCCACTTTAATCTCTTTAATTTCAAGAATCGTTAATCCAATTCCAATAATCAGTAAACCACCAGTAGAGCTCATTTCCGTAATTACAGGAGTTGATAAAACTCCTTGAAGAAATCCTGCTGCTAAGGTGATTCCGCCTTGATATAAAAAGACGGGGATTACTGACGCGATGACACCAATTCCCATTGAAGAAGCGAAAACGATCGCTGAAATACCGTCTAACATAGCTTTAGCAAATAAAATATCATGAATGCCCTTTAAACCGCTTTCTAAGGAACCCATAATAGCCATTGCACCAACACAAAAGATAAGACTTGAAGAAACAAAGGCCTTGGTAAAGTTACTTTTAGTATTTTCTCTTCCTAAAATTTTCTCTAGCCATTGGCCAAATTGTTCGAGCCGCTTCTCAATATCGATCCACTCTCCGATTACCCCTCCTATGACTAGACTTGCAATAACAATCAAAGTGTTTTTTGTTTGAAGAGCCATGCTTATCCCAATTAGTATAATTGCTAATCCGAGTCCTTGTATCACCGTTTTCTTCATTCTTTCAGAAATTGCATTTCCGAAGAGAATCCCTAATAATCCACCCACTAAAATAGCTATTGAATTGACAATGGTTCCTAACACATCTAAACCTACCTTCTCTGCTTTGTGTTCCACGTGGAACACTATTGTAGTTGAACTCGATTAGAGCATCATTTCAATAAAAATGGACGTTCCACGTGGAACATTGAGTGTTACTAGAAAAACTTATAATCACAAAAAGCGTAACACAACTGTTTTACCTCTATAATTCTTTAGGAAGAAGTAGATTAAATAAAATAAAATAAAATATGATAAAATATGATAAGGCAAGTTAAAACAATAAAATATGAAATAGAAAAAATATAATAAGTAATCAACACAGTTAAAAGATGTGCGTACACACTACAAGTAAAAAATAAATGTTCCACGTGGAACATTTCAAAACTTCAAAACTCAGATTGTACAAACTATAAAATGCTACGTCTCAATGTATGATAATAACTATTCAATTTCGATATGCCAGAGTTCAAGAAGTCTATTCAGTTCCTCTTCGGAAAAGAATTCAATCTCAATCTTACCTCGATTAGAATCCCCTTTTAATCTTACTTTTGTTTGAAAAGAGGATCTCAATTTATCTTCTACAGGTGCAAATAAATTGACGCTTTTCTTATTCTCGTGCACCGTTTTAGGGCTATCCGTCATTTTAAATAGAAGCAATTCTAAGTCACGTACAGAAATAGATTCTCGTGCCGCTTTTTCAGCACATAAAACTTGAAGAGAACTATCTTTAATTCCAAGCAACACCTTAGCATGACCTAAAGATAGTTTTTCTTCCCTTATAAGCTGTAAAATTCGTTCAGGTAACTGGATAACTCTTAATAAATTTGTCACAGTAGTTCTCGCTTTACCAACTCTGACAGCGATCTGTTCTTGCGTTAATCCATACTCCTGCATTAAACGAGCATAGGCTAATCCTTCTTCAACCGGTGAAAGATCAGATCTTTGAATATTTTCTACTAATGCGCGCTCAGCCATTTCCTGCTCACTGCATTCATGAACTATACAAGGGATTTCTTCCATCTCAATTGACTGCGCAGCACGGAATCGCCTTTCTCCTGCAACAATTAGATAATTATCCCCAGCTGGCTTAACCAGAATAGGCTGTAATAAACCGTGAATTCTGATTGAGTCTGCAAGCTCAATTAAAGATTCAGAATCGAAATCTTTACGAGGTTGATCCGGATTCGGTGAAATCTTATCCATACTAATCTGTCGGACACCCGTATCTGTAAGGATGGGATCTTCAGAGATCAGTGCGCTTAGTCCTCTACCCAAAGCTTTTTTAGACACGCTCGAGCACCTCCTCTGCTAAATCTCGATATACTTCTGCACCTCTTGATTTCGGATCATAGAGAACAATAGGTTTACCATGACTAGGCGCTTCACTTAATCTTACATTTCGTGGAACAATCGTTCTAAATACTTTATTTCGAAAATACTTTTTAACTTCATCTACAACTTGAATTGAAAGATTAGTGCGTGCATCAAACATCGTTAGTAGAACACCCAATGTGTTTAGATTAGGATTTAGACCTTTTTTAACCCTTTCTAGGGTGCTCATTAAAAGAGTCAACCCCTCGAGTGCATAGTATTCACACTGAATTGGAATCAAAATATCAGTTGCTGCGCCAAGTGCATTTAACGTCAACAAACCTAAAGAAGGTGGACAGTCAATGATCACAAAATCAAAATTCTCACGTGTACCTTTTAATGCGCGATCTAACTTTTTATCACGTTCGTCTATATTGACAAGTTCAATTTCTGCACCAGCTAGCTCAATCCTAGCAGGAGCAACCCATAAATTTTTTACCTCAGTTTTTAATAAAATCTTCTCAAGAGGTACATCATTAATTAAAACATCATAAATACAATATTTTAACTTTTCCTTATTAATACCATAACCGCTTGTCGCATTTCCTTGAGGATCCAGATCAAGAAGTAGAACCTTATTACCTAGCTCAGCTAAACAAGCACTTAAATTCACTGCCGTAGTGGTCTTAGCAACTCCACCCTTTTGATTAGCAATAGTCATTATTTTGGTCAAAAGTATCCCCCCTCTCTCAGTATTCATAGAATTCATCTAGTAAAATACCTTAACTTCTATACTATCAAATCACAACTCATAAAACTAGATATATCTATAGAAAACTTGCTATTGTAAACGATAATGCAGCCAATAGCTAAATTGATTTACCCGGCCAAGTCAAACCCGCATAAAAAAACAAGAGCACAATTAGTAAACCTTCACTAATCGTGCTTCATAAGAAAAGGAAAAAGACAAATCGGTTAAAGTGGTTTTTTTGCAGGAGTACCTGCTTTCCTAGGATATTGTCGAGGCGTTTCCTTCATCTTTTCGATAATAATAATCGAACGATATTCTGCGCTCTGCCCGAGATTAAACATCTTAACATCCTTTATCTGTGCACCTAGGATACCGAGTGCTTTGGAAGATTCCTTGACTTCTTCCTCTGCTTGACTCCCTTTGGCTGCTAAAAAAACTCCGCCTACTCGTAATGCAGGGATAGCATACTCTAACAAAACGGGTAAACGTGCAACTGCACGTGAAACAACCGTATCATACTGACCACGATATTGAGTATCACTTCCAAAATCCTCTGCACGAGCATGAATAGGTTCAACCTGCTCTAGACCAAGTTTTAAAATAACTTCCTGCAAAAAATCTAAACGTTTTGCTAACGAGTCTACCAATGAAAAAAATTTATCTGGAAAGATTATTTTGAGAGGGATTCCTGGAAAACCAGCTCCGGTACCAATATCAGCAACCATATTTCCCTGAACCCATTGGGTTAATGTTAAAGAGTCCAAGAAATGTTTAACCATAATCTCTTCCGGATCAATAATACTCGTTAAATTCATTTTTTCGTTCCATTCAACTAAAAGGTCTCCATACAAAGAAAACTGCATCAATTGAATTTCAGTAAGATTTATTCCGATTTTCGTACTAACGAGTTCTTTAAAAGAAGAAAGGTGTTCAGGAAGCATCGTTCTTCACTCCCCGGCGTCTTTGCTCTAGGTAAACCATCAAAACTGAGATATCAGCTGGTGTTACTCCCGTAATTCGCGAAGCCTGACCGAGATTAACAGGATAGACTTCCTTCAAACGCTGTCTTCCCTCTGTCGATAATCCCAAAACCTCGTCATATTGAATATTTAAAGGGAGGAGGCGTTCTTCCATCTTTGCAAACTTCTCAATTTCAACCCTCTGCTTATCAATATAGCCTGCATACTTTGTTTCGATCTCTGCCTCTTGAAGCACTTCCTCTTCATAATCTATAAGACTAGAGATTAATTTTTTTAACTCTTGAACCGATACTTCTGGACGACGAATTAGTTCTTCAGCACTAAGTCCACCTTTGGCAGGAGTTGAATGAACTGAACTTAAAAGCTCTTGGAATTCTTGATTAAGAGGTGAGAAAACAGTTTCATGCCATAATGTTTTCACTTTTTCAAGTTCTTCACGTTTTTGATCAAATCGCTGCCAACGCTCATCATCCACCAAGCCAATTTGCCGACCTCTATCAGTCAAACGCAAATCTGCATTATCTTGTCTAAGAACGAGACGATACTCCGCTCGCGAAGTCAGCAAACGATAGGGTTCTTTGACCCCTTTATTGACTAAGTCATCTACAAGTACACCTAAATATCCTTCAGAACGCCGAATAATAAAAGGATCTTTTTCTTTTGCCCTTAAGGCCGCATTGATCCCGGCTAACAAACCTTGAGCTGCTGCTTCTTCATAACCAGAAGTTCCATTCAGCTGTCCAGCCGTAAAGAGCCCAGGAAGTTTTCTAACTTCCAAACTTAAGGAAAGCTGATGAGGTTTAACATAATCATACTCAATAGCGTACCCCGGCCTTAAAAGCTTTACCTTCTCTAACCCAGGAATACTTCGTAAAATTTCATATTGGACATCCTCGGGCATACTTGTTGAAAGACCTGCGACATAGAGTTCGTCACTATTCCAACCTTCTGGCTCTAGAAAAATCTGATGAGCAGATCGATCCGCAAAACGAACGACTTTATCTTCAATCGAAGGGCAATAACGAGGTCCAATGCCCTCGATTTCACCCGAATAAAGCGGAGCACGATATAAATTATCCCTAATAATCTCGTGAGTTTGTAGTGTAGTATACCCTAACCAACAGGGCACCTGTTTTTGAGGATCTCTACCCCAGAAAATACTTTTAGTGGGCATAAAAGAATATCTCCAGGGAATATCATCGCCAGGTTGAATTTTAAATTGACTAAAATCGACTGAGCGACGATGAATTCTTGGAGGAGTACCCGTTTTAAAACGGCCAAGTTCTATTCCTTGATCTTTCAACCCTTGTGACAAATTCACAGCAGTTTGTTGACCATTGGGACCCCCTTCATATTTTGTTGGCCCAATAATAATTCGGCCTCGAAGATACGTGCCACTTGTAAGTACCACATTATTTGCCTTAAAATAGGCTCCCGTTCGAGTGACTACTCCTGTAAGTTGACCCTCCTCAACCTTAATGTTTTCAACAAGGGCTTGGATAATAGTTAACCGAGGCTGTGCCAAAAGAACATCTCTCATACGATGAGCATAGGCTTGCTTATCTGATTGAACTCTTAAGGCATGAACCGCTGGCCCTTTTCCCGTGTTAAGCATCCGTACTTGTAAGGACGTCTCATCACCAACAATACCCATTTGCCCACCCAAGGCGTCAATTTCACGGACTAAATGCCCCTTTGCCGGACCCCCTAAAGATGGGTTACAGGGCATATGGGCAATTGAATCTAAATTTAAAGTAACAAGTAAAGTTTCACACCCTAGACGCGCAGCGGCTAATGCAGCTTCACACCCAGCATGACCTGCACCCACAACAATTACATCATAGCTACCTGCCTGATATTCCACGTCCCAACCTACTTTCCTATGCAAAATCTTGTAAAAATATCCTCTAAAAGTGACTCTTGAACATTTTGCCCCGTAATCTCGGATAAATCTTCTAAAGCTTGACGCACATCAATTGAAAGGATATCCCAAGGTATTCCCGCTTCCAAACTCGTACGCGCATTTTTCAACCCTTCTAAACCTTGTCTTAGCGCTGATATCTGACGAATATTGGACAACAAGGGTTCCTTTGATTCTTCACTAATCCCCTGATAAACACGTTTCCTAACTTCTTCCTCTAACGCATCGAATCCAATCTCCTTCTGAACGGAGAAAGGAAGCCACACCTCATTTTTAAAACGACATATTTGAGGATAATTATTCAATAGCTCAACTTTATTCATTAAAACGATAACTCGTTCAGAATACAGTTCAATGATTTTTTGTTCTTCCGAAGATAACTCTTTTCCTGCCTGGATAATCAAAAGAATAAGCTCAGCTTTTTCAACAGCCTTCCATGTCCGCTCAATACCTATTTTTTCGATAGGATCAAGGCTTTTCCTTATTCCTGCAGTATCCACAAGTTGTAAGAGAATCCCGCCAATATTAACCGACTCACGTATCTCATCACGAGTAGTCCCTGGTATATCGGTGACAATAGCACGCTCTTCTTGTATTAATGCATTTAAAAGACTTGACTTACCCACATTAGGCTGACCGACAATCACTGTCAATAAACCTTCACGTAAAATTTTACCAGTCTTACTCCCTTGAAGTAAATCCTCAGCTTGTTTAATGCCACGTTCTAAACGGATACTTAAAGCTTCTCGATCGAGTTCTTCAACATCATCTTCTGGAAAATCAATTCCCGCTTCAATAAACGCTAAGGTTCCTAAAACAGTTTCCCTTAAAGTTAAAAATTTAGCTGATAGCCCACCTTCCAACTGGGAAAGTGCCAAATCAACCGACCTTTCGTTTTTAGCTGAAATCAAATCAATAATTGCCTCAGCTTGAACAAGATCTAATTTACCATTGAGAAAAGCTCTCTTTGTAAACTCTCCTGCTTCCGCTAGACGAGCACCTTTTTTCAAACACGTTTCGATAACTTTTTGAGCTACAAATAAGCCACCATGACAACTTATTTCAATTATATCTTCCCCTGTAAAAGAATGTGGTGCATGCATTCTGCTAATCAGGACTTCATCAATTACTCTATCCCCATCACGAAAATTTCCCAAATATAACGTATAATTTTCCTGCCGTTCCCAACGCACCTTATTTTTAGGTAAAAAACAAAAATTAATAATTTCAATAGCCTTAGGTCCGCTTAGTCTTATAACATGAATGCTCGCTTCACCAAAGGAAGTCGCCAAGGCGACAATTGTATCATCCACTCAAATCGCTCCCAATAATTATAAATGTAAAAAAAAGGGGCTACATAAGCCCCTCAAGAAATTTCTTTTGATCTTTTGAGAGAAATTACAACCCGTCGGTTGGGATCTTCTCCTTCGCTAAACGTGGAAATTCGCGTATCATCTTGAAGCGCTGTATGGATTATCCTACGTTCATGAGGATTCATCGGTTCTAAAACAACCCGATTTCCTGTCCTTTTTACTCTCTCAGATAAACGTTTGGCTAAACGAACCAATGTTTCTTCACGTCTCTGCCTATATCCCTCGACATCAACGATAATTCTAATCTTTTCAGACATTTTTTTAGATATCGCTAAATTCGTAAGAAATTGTAAAGCTTCTAACGTATCACCACGTCGCCCAATTAGGATTCCTAACTCAGAACCTGTAATATTGACAAACCACTGCTTCTCTCTTTCATCTGCAATGAATTCAGCCTGAACCCCCATAGATAAACATACTTTCTCTAGAAACTGACAAGCAAGAACACCCGGATTATCTTCGTAAGATACTCTAACCTTTGCTAAACGGGTTCCTAATAATCCAAAAAGCCCTTTCTTTGTAGGTTCTTCTAAGACTTCAATAGATGTTTGATCGCGTTTAACCCCTAATTCCGTAAGACAAGCTTCAATAGCGTCTTCCACAGTTTTTCCTGTTTTCTCAGCTATCCTCATGGAAATCCTCCCTCACGTTCCTCCGCACCTTAAGCAGCAGCTTTCTCTTTTTCACTATCTAACTTGCGATTGATATAAAGCTGTTGAAATATAGAAACAACATTCATAACAACAAAATACAAACCGAGTCCCGATGGAACCGTGTAAGTAATATACCCCATGAAAAATGGCATAATGTATAACATTGATTTTTGTGTAGAAGCCATCGCAGCAGCGTTTTTATCACCCGTTCCCGCAGAAGCAGCAGATGTAGCCGTAGAAATTTTAGTTTGTAAAAAAGTACTTGCGGCCGATAATACCGGTAGAATAAACGAAGTTGGATCACTTAACGAACCTTTCATCGTTAAATCAAACCAAAGAAACTGTGCTTGGCTTGGATCTGAAATATAGTTACCAAAATGTGATAATGAACTATACAATGCCCAAAAAATCGGAAGTTGAATAACGAGGGGTAAACATCCAGATGCTGGATTTACATTATTTTCTTTATAGAGCTCCATAACTTTAGCATTCATAGTCTCAGGATCACTCTTATATTTTTTTTGAATCTCTTGCATTTTGGGTTGCAAATCAGCAGTTTTGCGCATTGAAGCCATTTGTTTCCATGTCAAAGGATAAATTACCGACTTAATAATAATAGTTAAGAGAATGATTGCAATCCCATAACTTGGTATTCCAATAAATGATGTTAAACTATATAACCACTTTAAAAGGCTCGTCATCCACTGAACAAATATATTCACAAAAACCCTCCTTAAACTGGATCATGACCTCCTGGATGAAAAGGATGACATTTAGAAATCCGGACAATGGACTTCCATCCTCCTTTAATAACTCCATATTTTCTTAATGATTGAATCGCATATTCCGAACATGTCGGATAAAAACGGCAAGAAGGCGGTTTTAAAGGAGAAATAAACTTTTGGTAAAACCGGATTATGCCAATTAATATCTTCTTCACAACATTCACTCTAACTTTTTACAAATTTCTATGATAATAAAGCTTTTGCTTTTTTAAGGGTATTCAAACAACTCTTTTCAACTTCCCAATATGAAACTCCTTTAATATTTGCCCGTGCAATACAAATTATTTCAAGATTGGGTTTAATTTCAGACATATTTCTACGAATGACTTCTCTCATTAAGCGTTTTGCTCGGTTTCGTTGAACAGCATTTCCAACTTTTTTAGAAGCGATAAAACCATACTTTGATTTTGTGTCCTCCATAATATATAAAACAACATAACGATTGGAGAAACTTTTTCCCTGGGCAAAAACTAAATTGTAATCTTTTTTATGTCTTAACCGCAGATTTTGCGTGAGCATAGTTCCTCCATTATTTAATGGTAATTATTATCTTACCCCTTTATTTAAATAT